>NZ_JAFHAP010000017.1:0-705 GCF_016938855.1 Polycladomyces zharkentensis
AATGGAAAGATTGAACACTCCCTCCGCCTACGCTAACGCTTAGAGGCGGGGGATTCTCGGGTAATCCTCTCTTTTGAGAGGAAGTTGACCGAGCTTAGACCACCGTTCCAGCGGCAAGGAGTCTCATACCTTCTTGCAGGATGTTTTTAGCGGCATTCACATCTCGATCATGTTGCTTCCCACAGTTCGGGCAAGTCCATTCCCTGAGCTTAAGATCTTTCACAGCCTTGTTTCTGTAACTACAGCCAGAACAAAGTTGACTGGAGGGAAAGGACTTGCTCGCTTTAGATATGATGCGCCCGTACCATTTTGCTTTATATTCCAACATGGAGACGAACGCGGACCAAGATGCATCAGTAATAGACTTTGCCAAATTGTGATTCTTAACCATATTCTTCACTTGCAAGTCCTCCAAGCAGATCACTTGGTTTTCGTGAATCAGCTTAGTGGACAGTTTGTGAAGAAAATCGTTCCGAGCATTCCGGATCTTCTCATGGATTTTAGCCACTTTCAATTTGGCTTTTCGCCAGCGATTACTTTCATATTGCCGGCGAGACATAATCCGTTGCCATCTGGCCAGTTTCTTCTCATACTGCCGAAAGTATCTGGGGACATCTTCCTTTCCCCCATCAGAGGAAGTGAGGAAATGCTTTAAGCCCAAGTCAATTCCGATAGACTTACCAACAGGTGAAAGAGGCTCTATCT
>NZ_JAFHAP010000017.1:764-115816 GCF_016938855.1 Polycladomyces zharkentensis
CTCTGGATTTGGAAAACTTAACCCACCCCAGTTTAGGAAGCTTTACCTTGTTTCCATCTACTTCGATCGATGGCTTTCCGTTTTTGGGATAGTTACATTGACTGGTGCAGGACTGAACAGGATTCTTTTTACTCTTGAAGCGTGGTCGATCATTCTGTTATTTGAAAAAGCGTTTGAATGCATCAACCAGATGTTTTAAGGAATTTTGTAGTGAAGTTGAATCTACTTCTTTCAACCATTCCAGTTCTTTTTTAAGTTGTGTCAATCAGCTTCATTCCATTTAGCAAGAAAGTGATTAAAAACAAAGCGACTACAACCAAATGTTTGATTGATGAGATCTTCTTGAGCGTATGATATTCGTGTCCCAGTTATTACTGCGTGAAATTGAAAAGTACCGAGAACGCAAAGGAATAGCCAATCGAACAACAGCAATGTTGGAACTTGTTCGAAAAGGACTGGAAGTGTCGGACGCGAGAGGGGGCTATCCCTCTCGCGTCCGACGCACCGATTCATCTCACCGCTTATAGAAGCGGGAGTCTTCTCGGTGCATGATGATAAACCCAGCGGAAAAGCGCTGGGTTTGTATATTTGTGAGATGATGGTTTTCACACGGTTTTTCGAATACCAAAATCGACATTTTCTACCTCTGGATGCCTTTAAGCATGAGGGTGGTCAAGGAATGGAAAGCCATGCCCGATCGTTTCGCCATTCTACTTGAACAGGAGTTTCAAAAAAAGCCGACAGGGTAGAGCTGTTTAACACATGCTGCGACCTTCCTTTTGTAAATACACGGCCACGGCGGATCAATAATGTATGGGTAAAAACGGGAGCGATCTCTTCAATATGATGGGTCACAAACAGCATGTGGGGTGCGTCCGGTTTTGCAGCCAATTGACTGATACTGGTCAACAGTGCTTCTCTTGAAAGAAAATCAAGTCCGCTGCACGGTTCGTCCAGAATGAGCAGTTTGGGGGAGGCCATCAACGCACGGGCGATGAGCAGTTTCTGTTTTTCGCCTTGTGAACAACTTTGGTACGAACGATCGACCAAATGGCCGCACCCCAATTGTTCCATCAGCTGTGTGGCCCGAACATAATCTTCTTCGCTTGGTTTTTCGTACAAACCGATCGAAGCATACTTTCCGCTGACCACAATGTCTTGGGCACGGTCGTTCCCGTATATTCTTTCCTGCAAAGAAGAACTGACCCACCCAATCGATTTGCGCAGTTCCCTTAAATCTACTTCTCCAAACTTGTGACCCAGCACGCAAACACTCCCTTTTGTGGGCCATATGTATCCGTTGATGATATTGAGTAACGTCGTTTTTCCGGAACCGTTCAGGCCCAGTATCGCCCAGTGTTCTCCCTCGCGAACCTGCCAATTGATTTGATGAAGGATGGTTTGATTCTCTCTCTTCCAGGAAACATCGGTCATTTCAATGACAGGCGTCAATGTTTTTCTCTCCTTTTTATCAAGAGTGAGCGGGAAAACCCAACCCTTTAGGGTTGGAATGAAAGCGAGCGTTGGACGACGATTTGTCATTCTCGCAAATCAGACAGAATGTGGGTGCAATCGAACCGAGGAGTGGGAAAATACTGAAAACGATTGCACGAGCAAAAACGCGTGAAACGAAAAATCACCTGAACGAAACCATCGTGGATAGATTGGGCTGTCACGTCGGATGAAGCGAGTATCCCACGGTGACCAAGGGAGTACCTCTCGTGCTTCAGCCGTGTGGGGCAAGTCACGAATAGCGGGAGCAGAATCCTGATTTTAGATCAGTATAACCAGGGTTTGTCTGGCAGATCAACCATTCAACCAAATCTCCATAAAGAAGAATGGAATGAAAGGATGCCAAGTCGTTGCTTCAAGCAGTTGTTCGGTAGTTGAATCAAGAGAAGTGATCCACTGTTCCTCCCATGTGGAAGGGATCTTTTTTCGCTTATTTCTGATAAAATGGAATTGAATGTGTTTTCATGACAGACGGTTGAGGGATGGGGGGAAGAAGGATGCCTTTTTACCGTCGCATGGGAGAGATTCCGCACAAACGGCATGTGCAGTTCCGCAAGGATGACGGTGGGTTGTACCGTGAAGAGGTGATGGGAACCAAAGGATTTTCGGGGATTCAATCCATCTTGTATCATCACCATCCGCCCACACAGATCAGCGATGCGCGTTTGCTTCGCGATTGGACGGTTAAGGTGGAAGAAGAAGGGGCCAACCGGCACCGCCATTTTCTCACCCGAAAGCTTTCTCCCGGTGGCGATCCGATCGACGGGAGGCAATACTTGCTGGTCAATGAGGATGTGGCCATCGGTATTTGTATGCCGACAGAGACGATGGAATATTTTTTCCGGAACGGCGACGGAGATGAATTGTGGTTTGTCCATGAGGGAGAAGGGCGTGTGGAGACAGTGTTCGGCACTCTGTCCTACCGCCCCGGCGACTACATCGTCGTCCCGGTCGGCACGACATACCGGCTCGTAACGTCCAGTGAACGGACGCGTTTTTTGGTGATCGAGTCCACGGGTGAAATCACGATTCCCAAACGATACCGCAACGAGTACGGTCAATTGATGGAACACAGTCCGTATTGCGAACGGGACATTCGTGGTCCGGAGCGGCTGGAAACCCATGTGGAGGAAGGCGAATTTGAGGTGCGCGTCAAGGCGCGCAACCAACTCCATGCCTATCGCTGTGATTTCCATCCGTTTGATGTGGTGGGATGGGACGGTTATCTGTATCCGTACGCATTCAGCATTCACGATTTCGAGCCGATCACCGGATCAATTCACCAGCCCCCTCCGGTGCATCAGACGTTTGCCGGACCCAACTTTGTGGTATGTTCGTTTGTGCCGCGCCTGTTCGATTACCATCCGGAGGCGATCCCCGTTCCGTATTATCACAGCAATGTACACAGCGATGAAGTGCTATACTATGTGGAAGGCAATTTCATGAGCCGCCGCGGGATCGAGTCCGGTTCGGTCACGTTGCATCCCAGCGGCATTCCCCACGGCCCGCATCCCGGAGCGATTGAAAACAGCCTGGGTAAGGATCGGACCGAGGAGCTGGCCGTGATGGTGGATACGTTCCGGCCCCTCCGTGTGGCCTGTTCGGCGTTGGCGGTGGAAGACCCCGGCTATCTGAAGAGCTGGTTGCCCGCGAAGTCGTAGGGGGTTCGTTATGATGGCGTGTCTGATCCATCGTCAGGCCGTAACGCTTTCTCGGGCAGTCGCAGGCTTACGACTTCTGAGTGAAAGACAGAAAGTATGGGAACCCGTCACGGGCAACTTCCTCCAGATGCAAGCTTGCTTTGCCCGCGTCTGCGTTTCCAGCTCGGGGCAGATGGAGTAGCCGGGTAAGAGAAACAGACAATATGGATCGATCAAATGGGTGGATCAGACGCACAAGACGAAGGAGTGATCTCATGCAAATTGATCCCCAACAACAGTCGCGACACGAAAACTATAAACTGTTGATCGGCAGTGTATTGCCGCGTCCGATCGCCTTTGTCACCTCCCGAAGTGGCGACGGGGTGGTCAATGCGGCTCCGTTCAGCTTTTTCACCGTGGTTTCGACCCAACCGCCGATGGTGAGCATTTCGGTTGGACGCAAACCGGGTAATGTACAAAAGGACACGACGCGCAACATTGCCGAAACGAAGGAATTCGTCGTACACGTAGTAGACGGGGAGAACGTGGAGCGGGTGAACCAAACCGCTGTCGATTTCCCGCCGGACAAGAGTGAGGCGGAAGAGGTCGGATTCGATCTGGTGCCCAGCGTCAAGATCCAAACGCCGAGAATTGCACAGGCCAAAGTGCAGATGGAATGTGTGCTGGATCGGATTCTGCCGATGGGTGGAACACCGGATGCCCCCAACACCGATCTCATTATTGGCCAGGTCGTCATGTTCCATGTGCGCGATGACTTGTTGGAAGAGGGGCGGATCGACACCCGTCTGCTCGATCCGATCGGGCGGCTGGCGGGAACGTCCTACAGCACGATTGGTCGCACTTTTTCTTTGCCGCGTCTGTCGTACGAAGAGTGGCAACAGCGGAAACGGGAACAGGAGTAGTGTGTGATCCGAGAATGTGCTCAGCAACCGGCGCAACCATTTTCGGGCGATGGCAGCCTGGTTCAGAATCAGCCGGATGTATTCCGGAGCGTCGAAGGGATGGTCCACGTACAGTTCCCCCATCTGCATGTCCTAGATCATTTCCCATTTTCCGGCAACCTGTATCGCCTATCGCTGGATTGTTCCGGGAACATGATGTCCGTTCGCCAATCGTACCTGAGCCATACGGCGCAACCCGTTTCCTGGCAGGGCAACTTGAGGACCTTCAGGGTTCCTGGTGGTCGAAGTGTCAATGGGAGAAGCCGGTGGGAAATCGTCTCCAAGGCGACGAGCTGGTGATGGTATCGATTGATGGTATACGCGTGATTGTCCTGGGTGATATCGATGAATCGCTCCTCTTTGAAAATGGTGATGGGAAAATCGTGGGCATCGGCGTAACGGAGAATGAATGCAGGGATGTCCGTGATGCGCTGAACCAGTTCAATACACCACCCGGAAGCTCAACATTCCAGCAACTGCCGGAGATGCAGAGAAAAAGCGGGAATCCGAAATAGCGGAGGTAGGAACCTTCGCTTTTTCGTGTTCCCGCTTCCTTCCCACGGTTCGAAGTTGTCGGCCCCCCCCTGAGGGCGCAAACCGAGTGAGCAACACCCTCTTATACGCTCATCTACTTCTTTACTGCGCAGATCACTCGTTTTTATTATCCTCAAAATGGTCATTGGGATGGATGATGGTTTCACAGGCAGGGCATTGGAGAAAGCTTTGAAGGTACTTTTTTTTGTCGACTTGAAATACATTACCACATTGACAGGCTATGGTTACAATTTCATTGAATGGCTTTTCCAATACTTTTCCCACCTTGTTTCTTTAATTCTGTGTTTCTTTTGAGGGGGAAGAATAAGATAATCGCTTGATGAAATTGACAATACCATTTTTCGTCGGTTGATCCAGGAATTTCTCATATAAATGATGATCCGAGCTATTATGCCGTTCTTCTTTATGGTCTGAATAGTTTATTTGTTGATCTTCCATTGATGTATGCCCCCCTTGAGGTCATATAAACATCTGACGCTAGCTCAATTATACACGAAAATACTTTTTCCTTGTCTCGGTTTTGAACATTCTGTTAAACCGATTAAATACATATGAAAGAGTTTACTTTAGATATGGCAGGGAAAGGGGATCACAACAGAGCGAAATGGGCAGCGGCCTTGCACCAAACGTTCTGCATAGGGAAGATTGTTTTCATGTAGTGATGCTTGGCAGTCTTTTTTCTGTTAGTGATTCATCATGCTGGCCACTATCCGGGATATTCAATCATTTCTGACCCGCATTGTTCGCGGGCCGGATTTGGTTATAAAATGGAATCAATCCGTATTGTTCGTGGACAAAGTTACAAATATGACAAAATGTTATGTTAACTACGACGCGGGTCATATGTTATAAAGAGCGAGCGGGAAAACCCAGCCCTTTAGGGTTGGGATGAAAGCGAGCGTCGGACGCGGGAGGGCTTCAGCCCTCTCGCAAGTCCGACAATTTCCCGTATTTCTCAAGGACCATTTTCATTCCTTCCTCGATCAAGCGCCCATACTTCATATCCTTTTCTACTGCCAGCAACTTGATCTGCTTTAATAAATCAGCATCAACGGTTGTGTGTAATTCAGCACGACCTTCTTTGATTCTTGCCATCATTCATCACCTCTTTCTCATCATATCATGTCGTTGACGACCTAATCAAAAATGATATGATGTCGTTAAGCGACATTAAAGGAGGTGATCATAATGATGAGAACCTACAAATTCAAGCTGGAACCAACAAAAGAGCAAATCGAGAAGATCGAATGGACACTGGGCATGTGTCGCTGGTTATACAACTCCATGCTTGAACAACGAAAGTTCGCCTACAGAATGGGCCGGTAAGCAAGTGATGGAAGTGGATCCTCGCCACACGTCACAAGTTTGCTCCAAGTGCGGTCGGATCGTAAAGAAGGCCTTAAAAGAACGTACCCATTGTTGCTCATGCGGATATGTGGCAGACAGAGATGTCAATGCCGCAAGAAATATCCTGCATCGAGCGATGGGAACCGTTCTTGAACCGAAATACGTACAATGAGAATGAAACCTTTTCCAGGCTTGGACGAAGCCATCGTGGATGGATGTGGGTTGCCACGCCAGATGAAGCGAGAAGCCCACAGCGACCAAAGGGAGTGCCTTAAGTGCTTCAGCCGTGGGGAGCAAGTCACTTAACGAATAGGGGATCGATGTATGCAACTTACATCAACAGGAAGAGTAAATGAGAACCCAACCTTATATCATATCCTTTTTTTGATTGGCCTCGTCCATTTGTTCAATGACTCCATACAATCAGTCATTCCCGCGATCTTTCCCATCTTGAAAGATTCTATGCACCTGACCTACACGCAGATTGGCTGGATCGGTTTTTCGATCAACTTTACCGCCTCACTTTTACAGCCGGTGTTTGGCTGGTATACGGACAAACGTCCCTTTCCTTACATGTTGCCGCTCGGTATGGCTTCCACCTGCTTGGGAATGTTGTGTCTGGCTTTTGCTCCCAGCTACTCGTTTGTTTTGTTGGCCGTTGTGCTGGTGGGAATCGGTTCTGCCGTTTTTCATCCCGAATCTTCACGAGTTTCCTATCTGGCCGCCGGAAATCGGAGAGGGTTGGCCCAATCCATTTTTCAGGTTGGGGGGAACACGGGACAAGCGCTTGCTCCCTTGATGACTTACCTGATTTTTATCCCGCTCGGGCAGAAAGGAGCCATCTGGTTTACGCTGGTGGCGGGCATCGCCCTCGTCATCCAATTATTCATCGCCAGATGGTATCAGGGTTATCTTCTTTCCCACCCGCGCCCTGCCAAAAAAGAAAAAACGTTATCGGTTCAGGACAGAAGGAAGAAAAAGAGGCTTCTTTTCGCCATGGTTCTGCTCATCTTTCTCATCTTCGTCCGGTCATGGTACATCGCCGGAATCGGCACATACTATCAGTTTTATCTGATGGAACGGTACAAACTCTCTTTGGAGCATGCCCAACTTTACATTTTTCTCTTTTTGGTGGCCGGAGCAGTTGGAACCTTCTTCGGCGGACCGCTGGCAGACCGATTCGGCATGAAAAGAATCATCTATTTTTCCATGCTCGGATCTGCTCCGCTCGCCCTGCTCCTGCCTTATGTGAGTGCAACATGGGCTTATGCGATTTTATTATTGAACGGCTTTATCCTGTTATCCAGCTTTTCCGTCACAGTGGTATACGCACAGCAGCTGTTTCCGGGAAAAATAGGAACCGTGTCCGGCCTAACCGTTGGATTTGCCTTCGGCATGGGAGCCGTCGGTTCGGTAGGGTTGGGTAAAATGATCGACGTCATGGGTCTCTCGCACGTGATGCAGTGGATCGGCTTTCTCCCGCTCCTTGGTGTGCTCACTTATTTTCTTCCCTCTGACCAAAAAGTGAAAGAATGGAATCTTGATGCAAAGAAACCGGCCTAATTTATAAGAACGGCCCCCCACATTGCGGCAGTTCATACGGCGTTGAAGAGTAGGGCTAACAGAGGATTTTGCGGAAGTGTTCTGAGAAAAGGAAGAGAAGTTCATATACAAGCAGAAATATCAGAGAACGGAGAGTGTCACGTGAGGGACAAAGATCCGTGAAAAGACCCGGTTAATCCGGGTCTTTTCACGGTTGGATTTGGGAAGTCAAACAAGTAATATGACATACAATATTACAGGCGTTTGATCTATACTATTTTGGAAGGTGTTTTTGTTGAGACAAAATGGAAAGTGGCATCCTGTAGCGGCTGAGTTGTACCGTAGCCTTTACAGCGAACAGATGGTTTGTTCCATGAGCACGCAGTTGTTTCATATTCCTGAAACCAGAGATTTAAAAGGAAATGCGGAAATGCATACCCATCTTGTTCCGGCGTCCTACCATCGTATTACGGCAACCGGATCCGCACAAAGGTTGCTGAACGGAGAGCGTGAACCATCCATATTGAAAACCCTGATCACCTGCATTCAAAAAGCCAAACAGAGAGATCGCAACGTTCGTACCGGATTGAATGTGATGAGGAATGCCGCCACTGCTTCTTACAAACCGTTTATTGAAAACATCATACGTTGGCAGGATGATGCTGAATTACATTTACAAAACGCGGAACAATTCGTGATGCGAATTACATGATGTCATTGACAATCCTTTACGGTACGTAAGGGCGGATACGTTACGGATCATGGATTGGTAAAAAATGGTGTCTAAGCACGAATCCTTCCCCCGACAGGGATTGCACGTCGATTAGCGGGCATAACCTGCCCAAAAACCAGGGCAGGCACTATACCGAAAATGCCCAAGGTTCCAACATGATGCGATGTTTCAGAATGACGAGACTGATTCAGAAAAGAACAATCTGACTGAAGTAGTGGCAAAACAACCCGGGATTTCCCGGGATTGATCATGATGGGGAAAGGGAGTTCATGCCACCAGGTTGAGGCCGATCGCTTCTCGCTCGCCTGCCCATATTAACTGTCTTCTCGTAGAAAAGAATCGGCTTGTTCAGCGGCTTCTTCTTCCGACTTAAAATCAAACAGCCTGTGCATCTCGTGAATCACTTTCCAAATCTCATCTTTGGAATACCCCAGGTTCTTTAATGCCAATGTCGCATAACCGATTATATGATTATGGTTCATTTACGAGCACCCTTTACAAGTGATTATCAGTCATATTTTGAACAGAAAACATGCTTTCGAATACATTCAGGTGCCCAATAATTTATTGGAATGACCTTGCTTACAAGGCCATTTTGAATGGCCCGAAACGGTCTTGGGCCATCTGTCCCAAGACAACAGAGTACGGATCGAGGAAATCCACGCGTTCTCGTTCCTGTGGTTTGATCCGCAACTGCCCTTCTTTGTTGTATCATCACCCGCTGACAAAAGACTTCCAGCAGCAGATTCAACGGAACATGTTGAAAAAGTACCAACTCGTGTATCAATCGAATCCCATTACCGAGCGGTTTGACATTCAACCGGTGGCTTCATTTAAGCAACGCGTCTCCTTTTATAAAGAGATCATCATCAAAGGATATGTCGGGAAATTCAGGTTGTCAGCAGATGATCCCAAACTCTTATCTCTTGCATTGGATACGGGTTTGGGAGCGAAGGGTAGCCTGGGTTTTGGATGCATCGAACAGGTGAATGTCCAAGAAGGTAAAAAAGCATGCTGATTATGCGTTTGATCCGTTTGGGGAAACCACTGATCACCGGGGGACTTACCCCAAATGAGATTATTAACTTTTCCTCCAGTCTCAGCAAATCCTTTAATCGGATGTTCCTAAGCTACTTCTATAGTATAAGGGATTGAAACATAAGTTTGTCGTTGTGCTGGAGGGCGGAAACAGAGAGTTTATAGAGTACCTAAGGGGAATTAACCAAAGAGATCAACATCTGAACGGGTTTTAGGTACCTATAAGGCATTGAAACACTGTTTCCTGCCATGCAGACAAAGGAGCCACCCAGTTTTGACTACCTATTTCCGGTTTTGTTGTTGAACCCTCGTTATTGGGGTACCAATAACTGATGTAAGGAGGTAAGGAAATAAAGGATAACAAGGAGAAATGCATATGAAGACAGTCAAAATTACATCGAAAGGGCAGATGACCCTGCCGAAGGAGTTCCGAGATGCACTGGGAGTAAGTGAAGGGGATCAGTTGATTCTGTTTCGCAAAGGCAAACAGGTGATCTTGCAAAGTGCCAAAGAGTTTCAGAAGCGGGTGGAGGAGCTAGAGCGTCAATTCGAGAAGGAAGCATTGGAGGCGGGGCTTACCAAAGAGGATTATGAATCGATTCAAAACGACCGTTCCGACTATGCAGAGGAATACATGAATCGCTTGAAGGGAGAGGAGTAACATCCGTATCTTGATTGACTCCAATGTCTTTCTCTCCGCCGTAGTATTTTCACCCAAGATTAAGGATTAGATCCACTTCATCCAGTACCTAGAAGGTATCAAAAATCCCGAAACGACAGCCTTTCTCAAAACCGTCCAAGTTTCTGAACTGCCTATGAGGGAACGAAACCTCCAAACTTCATGGAAAAAGGTTTATATATGAGCGGATTCGAGTTTGTTGGTTACGGTTCCGGTTTTGGTGGTTTCGGGTTGCGTTGACTGTTCATTTTCCTGTTGGTAATCGCAACCATTTTTGTTTCTGCCGAATCAGGTGGGGGTTATTAACAGGATTCAGACAAAATGAGTCCAACTTGAAAACACCGACCATGAAAAGCGGTCGGTGTTTTTTGTGCGAACCATCTCCCGTGCAGCCTCCATCCTTAGCAAATCCATGAAGCGATCGGGTGATCAAACCTGTTCCAAACGGTCATACGTTCCCGGACAGCGATTCGCGTTCGGTAACCAAAATTGGATATCCACCCGTACTTACCATATCGAGAAACAATGCAAGTCGCGCGCATCATAACCTTTCTCTCCGCCCCTGACAAAGGGGCAATTTTTTTTGAAAAAATTGCGCCAAAACCCTTGTCAAAGAGTGATGAGGCTTTGTATTATAACAGTAAGAAATGATCGGGAATTGTTATAAAACAATCCGGTGGGAGGACATCATCCATGACCACTCATACAACTCACGGGAAAACCGTCTCTGTTACCTTCGATTCGGATCAGCGTGCATCGCTCCAAGTTGTTCGTCCGGGAAATCGGGTCCGATCCAAAACCGGAATCCGGCCGCAAGTGAAAACCACTGACCATTTTCGGATGATGGAATGGGAAGTTTCACCGGGGCGTACGGTCGCCGTGTTGTCACCCACATCTGGTTCGTCTGACCCATCAGCCATTCAGGAGTGGGTACAATGGATGCAGCAATTGGCAGACCGTGATGAACTGAAAGCATTGATCTTCGCCTGCCAGGGCGGTCGTTTCCTGTTTTCCTCCATCCATCTCCAGGAGGAGTGGCGGGAGCGTTTCGAGTCGGGATTGGCGTTCATGGAACGGATGAATAAGCCCATGATAGCAGCAGTGGACGGGACGGTCTCCGGGATAGGGTGCGCGGTTGCGCTGTGTACGCACGCAGTCGTGGCCAGCGAATCGGCACGTTTCATCCTAAGGCGAGGAACGGGTGTTATTCAACGTCTGGTGAGAATCGCCCACTTGCAAAAAGGGATGGACGGCCTCGGACGGGCTATCACCTGGCTTTGCTCCGATCGTGCGATGACGGCGCGGGAAGCGGAGGAGACGGGATGGGTAGACCAATGCTGTGAAGGGGAAGCTATACCGTTGGCGGTGGCCTGGGCGAAAGCGGCGGCTGCGGCCGGGCAGGGGCCACTCGCCGAAGCGTTTGTGCGCCGCAGGGCATGGCGGAATGATTGGGAACGCCCCAGGCCGTTCGTTTTACAAGACAGAAAAGAGTGGGAACGGATCATGGCGGGAACAGGTGTACCGCATTCACGGTTCGAGGAAATCCTGACGCTGATTCAAACCGGTTATGAACAAGGATTTTCGGCGGGGCTGGACCATGAACGGAAATGGTGGGCCACGCAAACCCGACGCTCGGAAGCGGATCAGTTCCCGCAATGGAGCGGTTCCGTCCGGTCATTGACACGGGAGGAAGAAGAACAGTGGATTCGCGACGGTCAGTTATTTCCGCCTGACTCCCCCTTTTATCCGGGTATTTCGCCGGTGCCGTCCTGGCAGTACCGGACAACCGATCCGGTAACGGTGATACCCGTACGTAGACCCGGTCCGACGGAAGTGTTGGTCTATGTGTTGTCTCGAGGGACGAATCTCTCCGGCTTGGTGGTGGAAACGGGACGTGCAGTAAGGGAGGAAAAGGTGATCCATGCAGGAGATGCCGTTGTTGTCATCCCCGGTGGTTCATACGAAACGGAAGGACAGTTTGTGACGGTAAAGGCGGAACAGGTATTTGCCAAACCATCCAATTTGTCTTTTGCGGAGGCGGCCGATTTGCTTCCGTGGATGAAGGCATACCGAATCACTCGGCATCGGGCAAGGGGACGTGTTTGGATCGACGGTTTGGACGACAGTTCGGCGCTGGCTTGTTTCACCGTGGTTCAACATGATGAAGGGAAGGTGACGGTGATGACGTCGTCGGATCAGGAAAGGCGGATAACGGAGGAAAGGAAAGCCGAGGCGTTGGATCTGCGTCATTTACGTTACCGCGGTGTTTTCACCAAAATCCCGGCCGACTCCTCCGCTTGGCGCAGGTGGGAGGAGCTTGGGAAAAAAGTGATGGAGGATTTTCGTCGTCGCAATCGTGGGGAGCTGGCAGATTGGACCGCCACTTTCTACGGGGAACGCACATTCGGCAGAGCTTACCAACTGTTGAAGGACGGCGGACTCTTGGTGGTGGCGGGTGCCCGGGAAGGGGAACAACTGACGTTTATCGGAAAAACAGGTGAGCGTTCACCTTCTGTCTTGCTGGAGCAACCCGGTGAGTCGGTTGTCTTGTTCTACGGAGTGGGTCGGCATCGGGAGGAGGTGTTGGACCCGTTCGGTTGGCGGGTGATCCAAGCCGCCGAGCGGCGTCAGGATCAGTTGGTGATCGTGACCCAATCCGAAGTACAGAAACGGTGGCTGCAAGGTCGGATTGGCGCCCATGCGGCGGGCATTATCAGCATCGAGGAGTGTGAGGCCTCTTGGCCCGGAGAATTTGATTGGCCGCCTTCGGTTCCCTATTTGCCGAACCCTTCGGAAAGGAAAAAGGATTGGGTGTTGACGAGACAACTGTTCGAACAACGGACGATTCGCCCTTTGCGAACCATGATCGGTGAACATTTGCGAACGATGCAGAATCCGGAGGGGTACGCGGACGTGGTGGTGGATCGGGCTGCTCACGATGCCTTGGGAATCAGCCTGCACTTGGTCAAACCGAAGTCGGGGCGCGTCGTTTTTGGTGAGAATATGTCTGGTAAACGGTACAGCTTTTACGCTTCCGCTATTATGGAACCGGAGAGGCGAATCGTCACACCGTCGGCGACCATCGTCGGATGTGGGCTTCCCGATGCCAAAGACGTGCAACGCGTGCTGGAATGGGTGGAAAACGGAGTTTTCCGGGAAGAACGACGTTTCATAATGGCGAAAACGGATCACAGAGGAAGCGTCGCTACTGCGTTGGCCGATCTTTTCACGGTGGATCAACTGTACGAAGCGTGGAGTTCACGGTGTTGATCCTTCATGAGGATGGGCCGGTGAAATCGGGGGGAGACGATCTCAACCCGCACCCCGGTCCGTTCAAACGCAATTTGGACAAAAAAAGATCCGACATCCCAGTGCGGATGCCGGGTCTTCTGTGTATGTTGAACTGAAACGGTGCACCACTGCCATTACATCCAACAGGATGGGGACACAGGGAGGTTACATGATGTGCCGTAGTCCCCATCTTTTGATGAAGAAACGTGTATTGGCGCTTGTAGGGGATGTCCGGCAGGGAAGCGTGCGGCTTCTTTGGTGTTTTCCTGTTTCAGTTGGCAGTCACCCATTGCCAAACAGGTGGCGGTGGTGGAGATGCGCTGACTGTAAATTTGCTGACGGCTCCGGTCCCGCCTCCATAAGCGGGGGGGGGTCGGAGCCGTGTGTGGTTTCAACGTGTGGGGCCGTCAGCCCTCTTTTTTTACCGCTTGCGCGCGTTTCCGTTCGCTTTTGGTCAGATAGCGTTTACGCAGACGGAAGGCGACGGGTGTTACTTCCAGCAATTCGTCATCCGCCAAATATTCGATGGCATCGTCCAAGCTCATTTTGCGCGGCGGTTCCAGACGGAGGGCCTCATCCGATCCGGCGGCCCGGAAGTTGGTCAGTTGCTTTTTCTTGCATACATTGACTTCCAGATCCGTTTCCCGGATGTGTTGGCCGACTATCATGCCCTCGTACACCTCGGTGTTGGGTTCGATAAACAACTGACCGCGATCTTGGGCGGCATGAAGACCGTAAGTGGTGGCCACTCCCGATTCCCATGCGATCAACGAACCGAAATTGCGGGTCTGAATCTCGCCCACGTAAGGCTCGTAACCGGCGAACAAAGTGTTCATCACTCCTTCGCCGCGTGTGGCGGTGAGGAACTGCTGGCGGAAACCGATCAAGCCACGGGTAGGAACGAGATATTGAAGAAATACCATCCCGTCCTCGCGGATTTGCATATCCTGCATTCGTCCCTTTCGTTGGCCGAGGAGTTCGACGACGGCTCCCTGATGCTCGCTGGTCACTTCAATTTCCACCGTCTCAAACGGTTCGCACAGCTGACCGTCGATCCGCTTCATGATGACTTCCGGTTTGCTGACCTGAAATTCATACCCCTCCCGGCGCATGTTTTCAATCATGATGCCGAGATGAAGCTCTCCCCGACCGGCCACGAGAAAGACGTCCGGCGAGTCCGTGTCGGAGACGCGCAGGGCAACATCCTTGGCCGCTTCCAGATAGAGGCGCTCCCGGAGTTTGCGGGAGGTGACATATTTGCCTTCCCGTCCGGCAAACGGGCTGGTGTTGACACCGATCGTGACGCGCAGGGTGGGCTCTTCCACTTTGATCGGCGGCAACGGTCGCGGATCATCAGGATCGGCGATCGTATCCCCGATTCCGACGTCGCCCAGTCCCGTCAAGGCGATGATATCCCCTGCCGCGGCTTCCTCCACTTCGATCCGATTCAGCCCGCGATGGGTGAATACTTGCGCCACTTTGAGCGGTTGGGAAGTCCCGTCCGCCCGCATCCACAAGACATTTTGATTGCGGCGGATCGTCCCGCTGTTCAATCGTCCGATGACGATTTTCCCTTTGTATTCGTCGTAGCCCATCAATGTCGCCTGCAACTGCGTCGGACCCGACGGGTCGACGTCCGGTGCGGGCAGGTCCGCTACGATCCGTTCAAACAGCGGCTCCAACGTATCTGCCAAACGGTCCGGCTCCGTCCCGGCCCATCCTTTGATCGCACTGGCGTAGATCACGGAAAAGTCGGCTTGTTCATCCGTGGCACCCAGATCGACGAACAAATCGAAGGTCTCATTGACCACTTCGTCAGGCCGGGCGTTGGGTCGGTCGATTTTGTTGACGACGACGATCGCTTTGTGCCCCCGTTCCAACGCTTTACGGAGCACAAACCGGGTCTGCGGCATGGGACCTTCAACGGCGTCCACCAACAGCAGTACCCCGTCCACCATATTCATGACACGCTCCACTTCGCCGCCGAAATCGGCGTGCCCCGGCGTGTCGACGATGTTGATTTTGATCCCTTTGTATTCGATGGCGGTGTTTTTGGAAAGGATTGTGATGCCCCGTTCCCGTTCCAATTCGTTGGAATCCATCACGCGTTCCGCCACCTGTTGGTTTTCGCGGAAAATACGGCTTTGTTTCAGCATGGCGTCGACCAGTGTGGTCTTGCCGTGGTCGACGTGTGCGATGATAGCGATGTTGCGAATCTGACTCGGTTGTTTCATGTCCGTCAAGGGGTTGTCCCCTGTTCCTCCTCCACTGCCAAAATAGCGGATTTCACTAAATGACATGGTATCACACGAGAGAAGGATTCCGCCATAGTCAATCGGGGTGAAGGAGATGAAAGGAATGAACGGACTGTGAAACGTATACAGATCAAAACCGGTTTTTTCGGTCAGGTATCGGACAAAAGGTTTGACCGGACACAATCGAGCGTGAATCGGTGGGAAAGGTGGAATGGGATATGGAGCCGAGCCTTCGACAGCGGATCGTGATTCGGGAAGCGGAAAGGAAGGATGCCGCGGCCATTCTTTCCTGTCTGCGACAAACGGCGATGGAGTCGGATTTTTTGACGTCGCAATCGGACGAGATAAAGTGGACGCTGGAACGGGAGGAACGATTCATTGAAGAGATGGCCGCTCGTTCCAATACATTGTTTTTGGTGGCCCAAGCGCGGGAAGAGATTGTAGGTACGCTGACGTTTAGCGGGGGTACTACCCGGCGTACCCGGCATGTGGGGGAGGCGGGGGCTGCCGTCTTGCGGGATTATTGGGGATACGGTATCGGTACGAAATTGATTCAAAGACTGCTGAACTGGTGTCCGCGGGCGGGGATACGGAAGATCAACGGGAGAACACGTTCGGATAATGTACGGGCCATCCGTCTGTGTGAAAAGATGGGATTTCAACGGGAAGGGGTGTTGAAGCGGGCACTCCAGATCGACGGGCGGTTTTACGATTTTATCTTGCTCGGCCGTCTGGTTGACTAGAAAACGGGGTGTTTATTCTATTTTTTCTGCATAATGGGACTAACGGCTCGCTCCGGGAAGGAGGGGCTACGTTGCAGAAACGATACCGCTTGAAACGTCGAGGGAATGCATGCTCGGGTACAAAGTTTCCGGCGCTGTCTCTTCCTTGAGCATAAAGTTCTACATCGCTGATGAACCCTGCTGCGGCGGGAGATGAGACGCGGATAATAAAACTTGACACTCCTGTAGGAATAGTAAGTGTTACCACCCCATTCGGTTCATCAATTTGAAACGTGGTCGTGAAATACAGTGTTGCAGGCGCACCTCCGACATTGCTGCTCCAGGAGAGTTATAGGCATTGACAATGATCGAGCGAGTGGTGTGCCAGTGGTATTACCCACACGCAACTCAACGGAAGTCGATTTTTTGTTAATGCTGATCTATATAAAAATGATAGGATTTGATTGGGTTAATAGAATGGGAACGAAAAAGAGTTCTTGTACCGGCAGGATGAGCACAGATCAATAAATATGAAGTGAAGGGGATAACGGGAAAAGCTTGGGTTTTCGGACAGCCATTTCTTCGGCTAATGATGATTTGGCTTCACAAAGATAATGATAAGCCTGATTGAAAAGGTAATTGATTGTTTCGCGGGTAATGATCCATGATATGCGAACTAACTCTTTACAACCATTCAAATTTTTTGTACAATTGCAATTGTATCTTCATGAAAGGGGGTTTGTGCCATGCGACGGATGATGGGGAAAACCAATCAAATGAAGGCGAATGGCGCAATACCGCCCTGATGGATTTGGGAATGGAACGGCACTGTTGATCATTCCACGGGCGCGGATCGTGCCTGTGGTTTTTTTTGTGCCTTCCATTCGTGGACAGGGGGGAGAAAATGCGGATTTTCCGGGAACTTGGGTGGTTTTTCCGTCAGGAGAAAAGGAGTTACGCCATCGGCGTGTTGACGCTGTTTTTCGTCGCATTGTTGGAACTGTTTCCTCCCTATGTGATCGGCGTCATCGTCGATGCCATCGAAAGCGGGACGCTGACTTCCGGTATGATCGGGTTATGGATGACATTGCTTGCATTGTCCGGGGTGCTGATCTATATCTTGCGGTACGTCTGGCGGGTCATGTTGTTCGGGGCGTCGATGCGTCTGGGCAAATGGTTGCGTGAACGGTTGTATCAGCATTTCACGTCTATGCCGCCGTCCTTTTTTCACCGCAGACGAACAGGCGACTTGATGGCGCATGCCACCAACGACGTAAGCGCTGTGGAGCAAACGGTGGGCGAGGGCGTACTGACTTTGGTGGATTCGCTGACTTTGGGCGGTCTGGTGGTTTGTACGATGGCATTCACCATTCACTGGAAACTGACGCTGATCGCCTTGTTACCGTTGCCTGTAATGGCGTGGGCTGTCAGCCATTACGGCCGGTTGCTGCATGAGCGGTTTCACCGGGCGCAGGCGGCGTTCTCCACGATGAACGACAAAGTGCAGGAAAACATCTCCGGCGTGCGGGTGATCAAGGCGATGGGGCTGGAAGAAGCGGAGACGGAGGCGTTTCGTCGGCTGACCCGCGACGTGGCGGACAAAAATATTGCAGTGGCCCGGGTGGATGCCTTGTTTGAGCCTACCATCTCGGGGATCGTCGGTTTTTCGTTTTTTCTGACGGTGGCAGTCGGTGCTTATTACGTCGTACAAGGTGAGATCACCGTCGGTGAGCTGACCCAGTTTTCCATTTACCTGGGGCGGTTGATCTGGCCGTTGTTGGCGTTCGGATGGCTGATCAACATCCTGGAGAGGGGAAGCGCTTCGTACGATCGGATTCGTTCCCTGCTGGAAGTGAAACCGGAGATTACCGACGAGCAGGCGAGATTGGACCGGATTTCCTCCACGGAAATGGAGGTGCACATCAACTCTTTCACCTACCACGGACAAACCTCCCCAGCGTTGCAACAGATACATTTACATGTAAGGCCCGGCCAAACTGTAGGGGTGGTGGGCAAGACGGGCAGCGGGAAATCCACGTTGCTTCGCTTGTTGCTCAGGGAGTGGGATGTGACGGACGGTGTCATCCGGTTGGGTGGACATCCCTTGTCTGCCTACCGATTGGAAGTCCTGAGGGGAATTATCGGTTATGTGCCGCAGGATCACTTCCTTTTTTCGACTACCGTTGCGGAGAACATCGCTTTCGGCAAACCGGAAGCCACGCAGGAGGAAATCGAGAATGTGGCCCGGTTGGCCAGTATTCACGAGGATATACTCCGGCTTGACCGCGGCTACGAAACAGTAGTGGGTGACCGTGGTGTCACCTTATCCGGTGGACAAAAGCAACGGATTTCCATCGCCCGCGCACTGTTGCGCGATCCGGCCATTTTGATCCTCGACGACGCTTTATCCGCTATGGATGCGGAGACCGAGCAAAACATCCTGCAAGCGCTCCGCCGATACCGGACCGATCGGACTACCTGGATTGCCGCCCATCGGATGAGTGCGGTTGAACATGCAGACCTGATTCTTGTCCTGGACGGCGGAAAAATCGCGGAATTCGGCACACATGAGGAGTTGATGGCCCAAAACGGATGGTATGCAATGATGTATCGACGGCAGCAGTTGGAGTTGCTGGTGGAGAAGGGAGGAAAGGAGAATGGTCGCCCGTCGTCTGTTTCGATATCTCCGACCTCATCGTAAGGAGTTGGGGTGGGCAGTAGCAGCTTTGTTGGCGGCAACCGGTGCCAGTGTAGCCGGTCCGGTTTTGATCAAATGGTTTATCGACGATCATCTGACCCCCCGCAAACTGGATACAGAGGTATTGTGGGGGTTTGCCGCCGGTTATCTCGCCCTGTATGTGATTTCGGTCGTGTTAACCTATTTTCAACTGTTGTCGTTTCACCGGATCGCCCAATGGGTGGTACAGCAACTGCGCGTTGACGTCTTTGCCAAAGTGCAGCGTCTGGGTCTGTCCTTTTTTGACCGTACGTCGGGCGGATCGCTGATTTCCCGCATCACCAATGATACGGAAGCTGTGAAGGATCTGTTTGTCAGCGTCCTGTCCACGTTCATCCAAAACATCGTGTTTATCATCGGCGCGTTTGTCGCCTTGTTCGTGCTGGATGTGAAATTGGCCGCCGCCTGTCTGATCATTTTGCCGCTTATCGGGGGCGTGATGCAGGCATACCGGCATTTCAGCGCCCTGTCATACCGTCGGGTGAGGCAAATGGTGAGCGAGATCAACGCCAAATTGAATGAAACGATCCAGGGCATGTCCATCATCCAGGCGTTTAGCCAGGAACGGCGGATGCGGCGGGAATTTGAGCGAAGCAGCATGGAATTGTACGGGGCACACATGCGTAACATCCGGTTGGCCGGACTGTTGCTTCGCCCTGCCGTTGATGCCATTTACCTCATCGCCTTGATCGTGGTATTGACGTTATTCGGCATTCGTTCGTTTGACGGGGTCGTGTCGATCGGGACGATGTATGCGTTTTTGAACCTGTTGGAACGGCTGTTTGAGCCGTTCATCCAGATTATGCTGAAGTTGTCGCAGGCGCAAAATGCGATCATCTCCGCCGAACGGGTATTTCAACTGTTGGACGAGGATCATCTGGCTCCTGTGAAAACGGGGAATGAAACACCTGTCATCACCCGTGGCAGAATTGAGTTTCGCAACGTGACGTTTTCCTACGACGGACAACAAGATGTTCTGCGTAACATCTCATTCGCGGTGGAACCGGGACAAACTGTGGCACTGGTCGGACACACGGGTAGCGGCAAGAGTTCGATTATCAATCTGCTGATGCGGTTTTATCCGTTGCGGCAGGGGGAGATTCTCATCGACGGGGTTCCGCTCACCGCATATGACGACAAGGAACTGCGGCGTCAGATGGGATTGGTGTTACAGGACCCGTTTCTCTTTGTCGGTACGGTCAGGGAAAATATTCGAACGGGGGACCCCGATATAACGGACGAACGGGTGGAACAAGCGGCACGGTTTGTACAGGCAGACGCATTCATCCGCCGGTTGCCCAAGGGATACGAAACGGAACTGGGAGAGCGGGGAGCCTCCCTGTCCAGCGGGCAACGGCAGTTGTTATCGTTTGCGCGGACCATGGCACGGGAGCCGAAAATTCTGGTGTTGGATGAGGCAACCGCACATGTGGACACCGAAACGGAAGAGGCGATTCAACAGGCACTGCGGAACATGCGTCAGGGGAGAACGACGATTGCCGTTGCCCATCGGTTGTCCACCATCCAGGATGCCGATCTGATTCTGGTATTGCACCGGGGGGAGATTGTGGAGAGGGGCACTCATGACGAGCTGATCGCCCGCAAAGGACTCTATTATAAGATGTATCTGTTGCAACAGGGCATGACAGAGCAAGTGGGTTAATCTGCTAGGGTGGCCTTTTTGCCATGAACGAACCTGATGAGGAAAAAGGCCGCCCGGTACAGGATTGACTGAACGCACCCCAAACGCGAGGGCCATAACCCCGAATTTCCCGGATATGCCTTGTTGCAGTGTTTGCCACCATCATTCCTACTTGATCAATCGGAATAATTGGCTTATATTTTGATTAATGCATGACGGAATATAGGAGGGTCTGATGATGAGTGCTGTATGGGTTTTGGTGAACATTCTCTTGTTTCTGTTGATCATGTCAGGCTTGTATTGGATGCAAAAGAAACACATTTCCTTTTCTGTTCGCGTCTTCTCGGCACTGGGAGCCGGGATTGCAGTCGGCTTTGCCTTACCATACGTTTACGGTTCGGACTCTAAGATCCTGCAATCTTCAATAGACTGGTTCAGTATTGCCGGGAGCGGCTATGTCAAATTGCTGCAAATGGTGGTGATGCCGCTTGTCTTCCTGTCGATCCTGTCCGCTTTCACCAAATTGAAATTGGCGGGCAATACGGGGAATATCAGCGTGCTGATCATCGCGATTCTCGTAGGGACCACAGCCATTGCCGCGGCGATCGGAATCGCATCCGCCCTGGGGTTTCATCTGGAAGCCGTACAAATCGATAAAGGTGACATGGAAATCAGCCGGGGCAAAGAACTGGAGCAAAAGTTCGGCGAGATTCAAGATCAGACCTTTCCGCAGAGGATTCTCGAATTGTTGCCGGAAAACCCGTTTTTGGACTTCACTGGAGCCCGACCGACTTCAACGATTGCCGTGGTGATCTTTGCCGCGATCATCGGGATTGCTTTCTTGGGAGTCAAGCGGAAACATCCGGCACATGCCGAATTGTTTGCCAAAATGGTTGACGCCTTTCACTCCATCATCATGCGTGTGGTAACGCTCATTTTACGTTTGACGCCATACGGGGTATTCGCCATGATGACAAAAGCCGTCGCGACGACGGATGTCGCATCCGTTTTGAAGTTGGGCAAGTTTGTGATGGCATCTTATGTAGCCCTGATTCTGATGTTCTTGGTTCATCTGCTCTTTCTGACTGTCTCGAGACTCAATCCGATCACTTACGTAAAGAAAGTGCTGCCGGTTCTCACTTTTGCCTTTACATCACGTACAAGCGCAGGAACCTTGCCGCTGAATGTCGAGGTACAAACGAACAAATTGGGAGTGCCCGAAGGGATTGCCAACCTGGCCGGTTCATTCGGACTTTCCATCGGACAAAACGGATGTGCCGGGATCTATCCCGCGATGTTGGCGGTCATGATCGCGCCAACAGTAGGCATCGATCCGTTCAACCCGTCTTTTATTGGGACTTTGATCGCAGTAGTGGCCATCAGTTCATTTGGTGTGGCCGGTGTAGGAGGGGGTGCTACGTTTGCCGCAATTCTGGTGCTCTCCACCATGAACTTGCCTGTAGGCCTGGCCGGCTTGCTCATATCCGTTGAGCCGCTCATCGATATGGGGCGTACAGCCTTAAACGTGAGCGGAAGCATGATCGCAGGGCTGTTGACAAGCAAAGCGGTCAAAGAGCTCGATATCCATGTTTACAATGAAAAAGGTCAAGCAGAAGAAGCAACGACACTTCATGCTTGAAGAGGGCAACCGATTCCGCGGTTGCCCTCTCTATACAGATTTGTCTCTATTTCACTTCGACAAAAATGGTGCCGTGCAATTGATCGTTCACATAGGCGTCAAGCCGCCACATCCCTTTGGTGGGCAAAGTGATCAGAGAAGGTGAGGAAGCGGTCGCACCCCAAATTGGACCGTTGAGCGACTGGCCTGAAAGAACGGTTTTTTGAATTCCTCGATCACTGGTTGCGATCACCTTGTAATCTTTTCCGATGATTTCATTCTCATTTCCCCAAAACAACCACATGTACTTTTGAGTTTGACCAGCGATAAATGGAAAGTTTGTAACAGCCACTCGTCCCTTTTCACCAATCCACTGAACCGTGATACCGTTGCTGGTCACACTAAAAGTGGGGCTCGCTCGCCATTGTTTGGATAAAGCTTGCGTTGCTGCTTTTGGTTTTTTGTCAATCGTGACAGTTGATTCTGCATGGGTACACCCTGCAAGGAACAAAGACAAAAAAACGAAAATTAACAATAATCATGCAATTTATCAACTCCTGTGGTGAGATGAGGAAAAGATTCATGAACGCTTCCTGATTTTAACACAAAATGGGTTCCCTTTGTCATCGAGTCGTCGAAGATCCAGGCAATAAAGAAATCGGCGGCTATTTTATTATGTTATTTTCGAATTATGCAAAAAACGCATTGAAGAAAAACGAAAACGATGTTATGATACCTACAAAGATTCACATATGCGAAATAAATTCACATATGTGAATATGGAGGGACTCACATGTCGGTCAAATCGGCCGTACGCGTATTGCAGATCTTTGAGTTGCTGATGGGTCATCCACAAGGCTTGAATATAAAGGAAATTGCAACCGCTTTAGGTTTTCCTCAAAGCAGTACATTTCATCTGGTGAAAACGTTGCATGAGTACGGATACCTGTCACTGACCGATTTGAAAAAATACAAATTGGGGCCAAAGCTGATTCAGCTCGGAACCCGTTCGATGGAATCGATGGATTTGTACCGAGATGCGCGGGTGCCGTTGGAGCGTTTGGCTGAACTGGTGAAAGAAACCGTTTTCATGGCGGTTTTGTTGGGAAATGAAATGGTTTATGTGGCCAAGGTAGACACGAATCGCTCAGTTCGGACAAGTGCTCAGATCGGTTCACGCAAACCGATGTATTGCACGGGACTCGGCAAAGTGATGTTGGCCTATTTGCCGGAAAACAAGCGGGACGAGATTTTGTCACGGACGCCGCTTAACCCGATCACGGAAAATACGATCACGGATCGCCAGGAGTTGGAATCGTGTTTGTCCCGGTATAGAGCGCAGGGTTATGCCATTGACAACGAGGAAAACGAAGAGGGCCTTTACTGTATTGCCGCGCCCGTCTTTGACGCGGCCGGGGAAGTGATCGCGGCGGTAAGTGTGGCCGGACCCAAAGAACGGATGAAAAAAAGGCATGATTATATCGTGTTTCATGTGAAAAATACGGCAAAAATGATCTCCAAAAAAATGGGCTACCTTTCCTGAATTGCCGGTGGCAATGGGGTTTTGCCGGCCTTCAAAGGAGGAAAAGCGAGTGGATGTCGTGACCATTGGGGAAACCATGGTGTTGTTCACCCCAAAAAAGATGGGGTTGCTCCGATATGCCCGGGATTTTTCGCTCAGCATCGCCGGAGCGGAAAGCAATGTGGCGATCGGTCTTTCCCGGCTGGGTCATCGTGTCGGATGGATCAGTCAATTGGGGCAGGATGAGTTTGGCGAAGCGATTTTGGCAATGATGCGCGGGGAAGGCATCGACACCAGCCAAGTGCGAATGACGCCTCAAGCCCCCACGGGATTGATGTTTAAAGAATATGTACATAAAAAAGAATTGCGCGTCCATTATTACCGCAAACCCAGCGCTGCCAGTCTGATGGGTCCGGAACTTGTGAACGAGGAATATATCGCACAAGCGAAATACTTGCATCTCACGGGAATCACGCCTGCGTTGAGTGAAAGTTGCCGCGAGGCGGTGTTCCAGGCAATTCGGGTGGCAAAAAAACATGGCATCAAAGTGGTGTTTGACCCCAATTATCGTGCCAAGTTATGGGATGCGGACACGGCCAAAAGAGTGCTCGGGCAAATGGCCGCTCAAGCAGATATCGTGCTTCCCGGCTTGGATGAAGGGAAGTTGTTGGTCGGGGAGAATGACGCGGAAGCCATCGCTGAGCGCTTCATGGAGATGGGGGCCCAACTGGTTGTGGTGAAGCGGGGAGCAGCGGGAGCCTATTATCTGTCAAAACAGGGGTCAGGATATGTTCCGGGATTTCCGGTGGAGGAAGTGGTCGACCCGGTTGGTGCGGGAGATGGATTTGCTGCCGGTTTGTTGTCGGGCATGTTGGAAGGGTTGGAAGTGGCGGATGCGGTGAAACGGGCCTGTGCAGTTGCCGCCATGGTGGTCATGGCTCAGGGAGATTATGAAGGACTGCCGCTTCGTGAAACGCTGCTGCGTTTTATGAATGGAAGCGGACAAGATGTGGTGAGGTGATTGGAATGAGTATTGAGAAAATAAAGGAAAACGGAATTATTGCCATCATTCGCGGACACCGGCCGGAAGACATCGTTTCAATCGTAGGGGCCTTGCATGAGGGAGGCGTTCGAACCGTGGAGATCACCATGGACACCCCCGGCATTGGCGATGTGATCGAGCGTGTTTTGGCGGAATTCGGCCGGGAGATGCTGATTGGGGCGGGAACAGTGCTGGATCCGGAGTCGGCCCGGTTGGCGTTGATGGCTGGGGCTCGGTTCATCTTCTCCCCGTCGCTCAATGTGGAGACGATTCGCATGGCGAAACGGTATGGGGCCATCAGCATTCCGGGAGTGTTGACACCGACCGAGATCTTGACCGCTTACGAACAAGGGGCGGATGCGGTGAAAGTGTTTCCGATCAGTGTTTTGGGACCGGAGTATCTAAAGGCGGTTCGTGATCCATTGCCGCACATCCCGATCATTCCCACCGGCGGGATCACGCTCCACAATATCGGTGCGTATTTCCAAAATGGCGTCATCGCCGTTGGATTGGGCGGAGCGCTCGTCCCTAAAACGACGAGGGTGGATTCGGTCTATCTTCAGGAACTGAAGCGAAGGGCGGCGCAATTCGTTGATTCGGTCAGACAGGTACGACAGCCATGAAGACTTTGCCAAGAGGGGGCGGGTAAACTTTCGTCCGACGGGTGACTTGGTCCCAAACTTCAGTGGGCAGAAACAAGAGGATACCAACCGAAAATGGATAGGGAGAATCCCTTTATCCGGGACAAAAACGACATATGGAGAGTGAATGTACCGGGATGCAAAAGCCCCAACACCCAACACGATTTCGGAAAAAGGAGTGAACGGAAATGAAAATCACGGGTTATGAAACCTTTAAAGTGCCACCGCGGTGGCTGTTTTTGAAAATTGAGACGGATGAAGGGATTGTCGGTTGGGGGGAACCTGTGATCGAAGGGCGTGCCGCCACGGTGGAAACGGCTGTTCATGAACTGATGACCTACCTGATCGACAAAGATCCGCTCAAAATTGAAGACCATTGGAACGTGATGTACCGCGGGGGATTTTATCGCGGGGGTCCCATCCTGATGAGTGCGATTGCCGGGATTGACCAAGCTCTGTGGGACATCAAGGGGAAATATTACCAAGCACCTGTCCATGAATTGCTGGGTGGCGCTTGCCGCGATTCCATTCGTGTTTATTCCTGGATCGGCGGGGACCGGCCCGGCGATGTTGCCAAAGCTGCCAAAGAGGTGGTCGACAAGGGGTTTACGGCGATCAAGATGAATGCGACCGAAGAACTGCAATACATTGATTCATATGCCAAGGTGGAGGCGGTGGTTGAACGGGTCGCTTCAATCCGGGAAGCGGTCGGCAAACACATTGGCATCGGAATCGATTTTCATGGAAGGGTTCACAAGCCGATGGCCAAAGTTCTGGCCAAAGAGTTGGAGTCCTATCATCCGATGTTTATCGAAGAACCGGTTCTGCCGCAAAACAATGAGGCGCTTCGAGATCTTGCCCATCTTACTTCGATTCCGATTGCCACGGGGGAACGCATGTTTTCCAAATGGGATTTTAAAACACTGTTGGCCGACGGGTATGTAGACATTATCCAGCCGGACCTTTCCCATGCGGGTGGCATTACGGAATGCAAGAAAATCGCGGCGATGGCGGAGGCGTATGATGTGGCGTTGGCGCCGCACTGTCCGCTTGGACCGATTGCCTTGGCCGCGTGTTTGCAAGTGGATGCAACGGCACATAACGCATTTATCCAGGAGCAGAGTTTGGGCATTCATTACAACCAAGGCAGCGACCTGTTGGACTATTTGGTCGACCCATCCGTCTTCCGCTATGAGGAAGGATATGTGAAGATTCCGCAGGGGCCGGGGCTCGGCATTGAAATCAACGAAGAACATGTGCGCAAGATGGCCGCAATCGGTCATGATTGGAAAAATCCGGTCTGGCGCCACCCGGACGGCAGTGTGGCCGAATGGTAAGTGAGGAGATTTCCCGAACGTACCCTCTCTAAAGGTAAAAAAATCTGATCGATTTGATGGAAGCGCTTTCTTTCCCTGCTTGACCCCTTCGTGGATGGATGTGGGTTGCCACACCGGATGAAGCGAGAAGCCCACGGCGACCGAAGGGAGTGCCTCCGGTGCTTCAGCCGTGCGGAGCAAGTCACGCGTGATCAATCAACGGAGAGAGGTGTTTTTCATGCCCTTGCTCATTACGTTCATTGCGATCGTTTTGTTGCTTGTCCTCATCAGCTACTTTAAGTTAAATCCGATCGTTACCCTACTTTTTGTCGCCACGTTTGTCGGCGTTGCAATGGGGATGCCTTTGCCCAAAATCGCAGACTCCATTAAGGAAGGGGTGGGGAATACACTCGGTCTTGTCGCGATCATTGTCGCCTTGGGCACGATGGTAGGTAAAATGATGGCGGAATCAGGCGGGGCCGAACGGATTGCCCAGTCCATGATCAAGCTTTTTGGCACCAAAAATATACACTGGGCGATGATGTTTACCGCTTTTATCGTGGGTCTTCCCTTGTTCCTGCAAGTCGGGTTTGTCTTGTTGATCCCATTGTTGTTTGCCATTGCTCGCAGAACCGGCACCAATCTTGTGAAACTCGGCATTCCTCTTGTGGCGGGGCTTTCGGCTACACATGGCCTTGTACCGCCTCATCCCGCGCCGATGGCTGTCATTGAGATGTTTAAAGCAAATGTGGGTTTAACGATTTTTTACTCGATTATTGTCGCTCTTCCCTCTGCGATCATCGCGGGACCGATATTTGGAAATTGGGTCAGTAAATATGTGCAGGCTGCCCCTTCACAGGAATTAATGGATCAAATGGCATCCAAAAAGACGGACCGACCGCTTCCTGGTCTTGGCATGACACTTTTCACCATCCTGCTCCCGGTCATTCTGATGTTGTGCGCTACGGTTGCTGATGTCACATTGCCGAAAGATCATACCGTGCGTTCCTGGATTGACTTTATTGGTCACCCGATCACATCCTTGTTAATTTCCGCTATTGTTTCTTTCTTTACCTTGGGTTCCAACCAAGGATTTACGAAAGATGAAATATTAAAATTTTCAAATGAATGTATTGGTCCTGCTGCTACAATCTTATTGGTGATCGGTGCCGGAGGTGCGCTCAATAATGTCTTGATTGACAGCGGTGTAGGCAATTATATCGCGGGTTTGGCGGTTCATTCGTCCATTTCTCCTCTTGTTCTTGCGTGGTTAATTGCCGCATTGATTCGGGTAGCCGTTGGTTCTGCTACGGTATCCATGATGACCTCAGCCGGAATTGTTGCACCCATCGCGGCAGCGGTTCCCGGAACCAGTCCGGAGCTTTTGGTTCTTGCCGCCGGCGCCGGTTCGCTCATCTTGTCTCATCTAAATGACGGCGGTTTCTGGTTAATCAAGGAATACTACAACATGAGCGTAAAAGATACGTTAAAGACGTGGACGGTGATGGAAACCATTTTGTCGATTGTGGCTTTGATATTGATACTCCTTCTCTCCATCATCGTGTCGTAGCATCTTGCAGACTGTGAATGTGAAGGGCTGTTACGGCCATCCATCATCAAAAAAGGAGGGATACGAGATGATCGAAACGCCGTGTATGATCATTGATGAACGAAAAATGGAACAAAATATTAGAAAAATGGCGCAAATCGCCGAAAAGAATGGGGTTCAACTGCGGCCGCATGTAAAAACACACAAAATTCCCGAGATCGCAAAGAAGCAGCTTGCGGAAGGTGCGACCGGCATTACCGTCGCGAAAGTATCGGAAGCGGAAGTGATGGCAGAGCATGGCATTCATGATATTTTCATCGCCTATCCGCTGGTCATCGAATCGAAAATTGAACGGGCGATTGCTTTAAGCAAAAACATCAATCTGATCGTTGGAGTGGATAGCATTGAAGGTGCGAAGAAGTTATCAGAACTGGCAAAAAAGCATCATCATACGCTGTCTGTTCGTCTTGAGGTGGATACGGGACTAAAACGGACAGGTGTGTTATACGAACGGGCTGTAGCCCTTGCAAACGAGATCAACCAGCTTGACAACCTTCGGTTAAGCGGGATTTACACGTTTCGTGGAGCTGTTTTCCAAGGGAAACCGACACGTGATTTGAAGAAGGCAGGATTGGAAGAAGGAAAACTGATGGTTTCGTTGGCAAATAAAATGAGGGAAGCCGGAATCGATATACAAGATGTGAGCGTTGGATCGACCCCGACAGCTGAGTACGCCGCACAGGTCGAAGGGGTAACGGAGATTCGACCAGGCACCTATGTATTTTACGACATGATGCAAGTCAATCTTGGTGTATGCAGATTAGATGAATGTGCCGCGACCGTTTTGACTTCCGTTGTGAGCAAACCATCGGAAAACTTGCTCATTATTGACGGCGGCAGTAAAACATTTGCCACAGATGTGCAACCCCATACCTGGCCATCCAATTTAATCGGGTTTGGATATATTACGAATCTGCCGGAAGCGATATTTGACAGGTTAACGGAAGAACACGGTATGGTTACACTCCCGGGCGACGAGAACATTCAAATCGGCGACAGGCTTGAGGTGATCCCCAACCATATTTGCAGCACGGTGAATCTTCATAATCATGTGTATATAAAAAACGAGCAAGGACTGACCAAGGTAACGGTGGCCGGACGCGGAAAGTTGGACTGAGGAGGGAGCTTATGCTCGATTTATTGATTAAAAACGGCAGAATCGTGGATGGAACCGGCAATCCTTGGTTTTGGGGGGATGTGGGAATTAAAAATGGAATGATTACGCATGTGGGTTTGGTTGATATTGAGGCGAAAGAAGTGATTGACGCCGGTCATCAGATCGTCTCGCCGGGATTTATCGATGGGCACTCGCACGCCGATCTTCTCGTATTGCAAGATCCTCATCACGATGTGAAGCTGCAGCAAGGTGTCACCACGGAGGTTGTTGGAAACTGCGGATTGGCTCCGGCGCCGTTTGTCAAAGAGCGTGGGGACTTGTTGAAACGTTATATTGAACCTGTGATCGGCAACACTCCGTGGGCTTGGCCGTGGGAGTCTGTGGAGGAATACATTCAAACACTGATGAAAGCCGGCATATCTGAGAACGTATCAACTTACGTTGCCCACGGCGCTTTGCGTATTGCCGTTATGGGATTTGAAAATCGTCCGGCCACAAAGCGTGAGATGCAGAACATGAAGGATTTGCTTGAAGAAGGGATGAAGGCGGGAGCGATCGGTTTATCGATCGGATTGTTATATGCACCGGGCCGCTATGCTTCCAAAGAGGAGTTGGCGGAACTGTGCAGCGTTTTACCCAAATATAACGGATTATTGTCCTCACACATTCGAGGAGAAGGAAACAATTTGATTCAGTCAATCAAAGAAGTCATCTGGATTGCAGAGAAAAGCGGTGTACCATTGCACATCAGCCATCTGAAAGCTGCCGGAAAACGCAACTGGGGCAGTGTTGCAGAAGCGCTTCATCTGATCGATGACGCCCGTGCCAGAGGCTTGGATGTCACTTGTGATGTATATCCTTACAACGCAGGATCAACGATGTTGACCACATTATTGCCGCCATGGGCACTGGAAGGCGGGGTAGAGGCTTGCCTGTCCAGACTGCGGGACTTGTCTCTACGCAAGCGTATCAAGCAAGAGATGAGTGAGGAGCAGGAAGATTGGGATAATCTGATCGTATCGACAGGATGGCAAAGTGTCATCGTTTCATCCGTATCAGAAAAGAATCAGCACCTGGAAGGGCGGAGCATTCTTGACATCAGTCAGGAGTTGGGAAAGGACCCTTGTGATACGGCACTGGATTTGCTGCTTGAAGAGGAGGGAAATGTATCGATTGTGTATTTCCATATGTCCAATGATGACGTGGAACAAGTCATCAAGTATGATCACTCTCTTATTATCTCTGACAGCCTCGGCTGCGTGACGGGTAAACCGCATCCACGGCTTTATGGAACTTATCCCAGACTGTTTGCGAAATATGTTCGCGAGAAAAAAATATTGTCTCTGGAGCAAGCCGTTCGCAAAGTGACTTCTTTCCCGGCGCAAAGATTTAACCTCGGCAAACGCGGATTGCTGAGACCGGGTTACCATGCTGATATCACCATCTTTGATCCGAATCAGATCATGGATACAGCGACCTATCAGGAACCGATGAGCTATCCGGATGGCATTCGCCACGTGATTGTCAATGGAGTGAAGACAATTGAACATAAGAAAAACCTTCATGCAAACGGGGGTTGTGTCATTCAAGCTCATCGTTCTCTGTATGCTTGTTGTGATCATTAGGTTTTCAACAAGAAAAGATTTTCCAATTCCCTCTGTTTGGTATCATCCCATGGTTTGGCGTAAGAAGTTGACAGATCAGTAAGGAGCAGTGATGAATCAGCTTATTCCGCCAATGAATTCATGATCTGTAGAGCAAATGGCAGACCACGAACCAGGAGGTTATGAACCATGTCTATGATCGAAAACAAACTGAAAGAAATGGGAATCGAGTTGCCAAAAGTCAGAAAACCGGTAGCACAGTATGTTCCCGCGAAAACGGTTGGTAATCTCGTATTTTTATCCGGAGCGGACTGTCGTGTCAACGGTGAACTCCTGTACAAGGGAAAAGTCGGCAGTGATCTTACTGTAGAACAAGGTTATCAAGCCGCCCGACAAGTGATGATAAACTTGTTGGCTGTCTTAAAAGAACATGTTGGTGATCTGGATCGGGTGAAACAAATAGTAAAACTTCTTGCCTTTGTTAACTCTGCAGACGGTTTTGTGGAGCAACCATTTGTCGTAAACGGTGCTTCTGACTTGCTGGTTGAAGTATTCGGAGAGAAAGGTCGTCATGCTCGCTCTGCGATTTCCGCAAATGAACTTCCATTTGATACACCTGTTGAAATCGAGATGATTGTCGAAATTGAATAAAAAATGATAAGATAATCATGAAGGAAAGACTCCGTACGAAGTGAAGGACGGAAAAACCACCCATACCTGTAACCTACCTTTACCATAAACTGCTGTAAGGTCAAGCAAAAAGCCATTAAGTCTATGAAGCACTCCTTCATAGACTTAATGGCTTTTTTATGTCGCAGCAGGAACGCGCGTTTATTGTCGAATGTCCCCGACATCGAATAGTGTAAATAGATGAAGGTGGGCGTAGTTTGATATTAAGAGCATACAGGGCGGTAGCAAGACCACGTGATACGTCCCACGGCCACCCTTTTCTCGTTTTTGACCAAGGCCGAGTAGTTTTGATGTAGAGTATTCAATTGATGAGGAAGAACGTTTTATACATATCCAGAATTAGGAGTGGGAAAACATGAAAAAAGTATTTGAAGATTATCTTGCAGAGTTACAAGCTGATATTGTGGCGATCTGTTTAGAGTATGTTAATGACAGAGCAGATGATATCTATATGTACTGTTCCTTTGAACAAGGAGCGTATTCATTTGATGTATTCTATAAAATTAACGGTAAGGTTGTTCGTAAACACCAACTAAACGAGGCATTAGAAGAGCTTAATGGACAACCTAATGAAATTTATGATGTTTCAAGAGAAAGACAATGGAGTATGCTACGAATAGGAGTTAATTATTTTAAGGAGATTCATAAGAAATGTAAAGAATTTAATAGGGAGATGCCTACTGAAATTAAAATGCATTACAATGTAAAAGAGAACAAACTACGAGCAACATATAAGTATGATTTAGTCTGGTCTAATGACGAAATGCTATTACCAGAAGATATTTTTCTTTCTTGGTTTGAAGAAGTGAGTAAAGAAAATAATACAGGTGATTGATGAGAGAGTTATAGGGTTAGGATCAAGAGCGATAACACACGTAAGAAATAGCGTGAAATCGCTGTTTTAAGCGTATTTTGAATGGAATGAGTGGTCGGCCCCTTATGCTCAACTGTCAGCGCATGTTTAGGAAGTACTACTTCATAGGCCAGTTTCTTGTGGTTCTAGGTGTTTATGTCACTTGTGGAACATGCGCTAAAATCATTCGTGGGTGGTTTTTCTTTTCCGGAACCGACCCTGTACTGAACAATATTGATATAGAGTAGCTGGTGGTTATTCATGTATCCAGCCATATGCTGTCGCTGTCTTTTGCTGCAAGATGTACAGGAATTTCAACCGCCCTGTTTGGTACATATTTTATTTGGATTATTGGTAAAGTTTTGTCCCATCGGTAGGAATTGCGGGGGAGAAGAAAGAATAAAAAGGGAACCGGGGTGGGGAAGGAGACAATCCATGATGAAAACAGCGAAACCGGAAGCACCTGAACAATTGGTGCAAATCCAGTTGGAAGCCTACAACCACCATGATTTGGAGCTGTTTCTGTCAGTTTACAGCCCTTATGTTATGGTGTACGACCATCCCTGTGAACCCGTCATGTCCGGTCTCGACGAGATGAGAGAACATTATGCACGACTGTTCGAACAAAATCCCCAAATACACGCCGAGTTGATTCAACGAATTACCATGGGTCCTTATGTGATCGACCATGAGCGAATCACCGGACGGAACGCAGAGCCGTTGGAAGCGATCGCCATTTACGAAGTGAGAGATGGACTGATTCAACAGGTATGGTATGTACAACTGTGATAAGATACGGGAGTGAAGGATGTGTCGCGCCATCTTTCAGTAGCTTGGAAGTCTCAATTGTGGACTCCTTGGCTTCCATCGCATGGATTGCGACAATACAGGACAGGGAGAAAGCACACCCTCATGTATCAACACGGGCCGGAGAAGCATAGGATTGGGCCATGGATCGGGTGTACATTTCCACTACGTTTCCGTCCGGATCTTTAAAATAGAGCGCCCGGTATTCCGGTTCAAATTGCCGGATGGTGACGGGAATGCCGAGCGATTGCAACTGTTCAAAAGTGCGGTCGAAATCTTCTTCCTCAATGTACAGGGCAAAATGCACATGTTTGCCGCCTTCATCGTACAGCTCGGGAGATGGCCAGGAGGTAACGGGTTGATGTTGGATTTTGCGTTCCTCCGGTGTCCATTTCCGGGGAAGCCACAACCCCAACCGGGTGTTTCCCCCGACATACAGCCAGGTTGCCCAGACATACGGATGTTGGCGGCTCACAAATTGCTCGGCTCGGAACCCGCTCTTGCCGGGTTCCCATTTCCATTGATCCACGATGGGGAACCCGAGCACTTCCGACCAGAAGTGTACGGCTCGGTCCATATCCGCCACTTCCAAAACCAATTCCGACACGCCTTTGACGGGGAGTTTCATCACTGGTGATCCCTCCGGGTCAAATATAATGAAGCGGCAATGATGGATTACCCACTTTTCATCATTGATAAACATCATTGTTGAGTCGTGCTGCTTCACCTCAAAGATCCTGTCCAACCAAGGATTTTCCGACAAATTTTGATAAAATTTTTAAGAATATTCAGTTATAATGGAAATGTCCGTCACAAAGGAGGGGAGTACATGAAGCGTTGGGGCAAGTGGTTGGCCGTATGGTTGACCGTTTTACTGGTTGTTTCCGGTATCAGTCTGCCCGTTCGGGCGGGAACGGTGTCGGCGGACCAGCGGTTGGATGCGACACTCAAACACTACGTGGCCGAACTCCAAGAAAACCCCGAGACCAGGGGGATGCTGGTCGGTTACGAGGTGGTGTCACTCGAGCGTGGTCGAACCCTGTCTGCACTTCGGGAGCACAACACGTTTGTGCCGGGCTCGACGGTAAAGCTGCTGTTGACAGCGGCGGCATTGGACCGTTGGCCTGCGGGTGCGCAGATCCCTACGGAGGTGTGGTTGGACGGTACTCTCACCCCCGGCGGGATCTTGCGGGGGAATGTATGGCTCAAGGGATATGGCGACCCTTCATTGGACGAAAGGCAGTTGCGAAAACTGGCGAAATCGCTTGCGGACCGGGGCATCCGCAAAGTGGAAGGGAATATCGGTGTGGATGACCGGTACTTCGATCGAGCGCGTCTGGGCACCAGCTGGATGTGGGATGACGAACCGTATCCGATCAGCGCACAGATCGGGGCGTTATCGGTGGATCACAATACGGTGCGCGTACAAGTGAAGCCGGGACGTCACACGGGACAAGCCCCCCGCGTGACGGTGACACCCGCACCGGATTATGTGCAGGTGATCAATCGGGCGCAGACAGTGGAGGGGGACCAACAGCAGCTGACGATTGCACGGACTCGCGCCAAAAATGAAATCGTCATCACCGGAACAATCGGAGAGGAGCATACGGGTGTCACGGTAAGAAGAACGGTGGAACAACCGGATTTGTTCACCGGTTGGGTGTTTAAGGAACAGCTGAACCGGGTGGGGATTCGTTTCTCTCCCTCCACTCAGGTGATAACGGGCGTATTGCCTTCCTCAGCGGAGCGGGTCTTCCAAGTGTTATCGCCGTCCGTGGATCAGTTGTTACGACGGATGATGAAAACCAGTGACAACTTTTACGCGGAAATGTTGCTCAAGCGGCTGGGGGCGACGGAAACGGGAGTCGGCAGTGCGGAAGCAGGGATCGAAGCGATTCGCAATTTCGCTGCGCGTGCGGGAGTGGACATCGACTTCCGTCAGGTGGACGGGTCCGGCTTGTCCCGTCAGGACGTGGTGGCGCCCCATCATTTGATCCAGTTGCTCATGGCGATGGACAAGCATCCGGCGCGGGAGCGTTTCTGGTCGTTTCTGCCCGTGGCCGGTGTGGACGGGACACTGAAAAACCGTATGACGGGGACCCCTGCGGAAAACAACGTACGGGCCAAGACCGGAGGGGAGTTCGGACTCGTGGGGATGACCACGTCCCGTTCGGGGGAACGATTGGCTTTTGCCGTGTTGATCAGGGGTGCGAAGGAAAAGGCGTTGTCCAAAGCGTTTCAGGATCGCATCGCAGTGGCGGCGACCACGTATCCGGATTTGCCCGATCCCGGGGAATTGCCGCCCGAAGACGCTTATCTGTTAACGGAACGGTTGAACCCGCTGTTGGATGCTGAACCCTACCGGGGAGTCGTCAGCGGGGTGATGGTGGAGTCGCTGGATCGCGGGGATTTGCTGTACGAGCGAAACGGCTCTGCCCTGCTGACACCCGCCTCCAACGCCAAGCTGTTTACCTCGGCCGCGGCGTTGGGGTTGTTGGGACCGGACGCCCGTCTGCATACACGGCTGTTCCGAACCGGCCCGATTCGGGATGGTGTGTTGTACGGTGATCTGATTTTGCAAGGGGGAGGCGATCCCACCTTGGCCACGGAAGGTTCGCTCCGTGTGCAGGAAGGCTCCACGATTGACCAGATGGTGAAGGATATTCAAGCCGCGGGAATCAAGCGGGTCACCGGAAACGTGATCGTCGACACCACGGCGTTTACGGACGATGTGTACGGTCGCGGATGGTCTTGGGATGACGAAAACGAATACTACCAGCCGCAGATCACGGCCTTGTCCGTCAACCGGGGAACCGTTCGGCTGGACTACCTGCCCGGGGGACAAGCGGGTGACCCGATCCGGCTCAGCTTGACACCACAGACGCGCTATGTCGATGTGATCAACACCGCCGTCACCGGTCCAGCCGGCTCGGAAAACACGCTCTCCATCTCCCGTGATCGGGGAACCAACACGATCCGGGTATCGGGCAGTCTCCCCCTGGACTTTCAGGGAGACTACACGCGTGTTCCCGTGGAAAACCCGCATTTGTATACGGGTGAAGTCTTGCGGGAGCAATTGGAAAATGCGGGGATCTCTTTTGACCGGCCCGGTGCTGCGCGGGCGGGAACTGTGCCGCGGGGAGCCGAACCGGTCCGCGATTATCCGTCTCCGCCGATGTCCGAGATCGTCCGCTATATGAACAAAAACAGCGATAACTTTTATGCCGAGATGTTGATTCGGGTGCTGGGACTGGAAAAAGCGGGATCGGGCACGGCACAGGCCGGCGTGGAGGCGATCAACTCCTACATGCGCCAATTGGGATTGAACGTTCGACCGGATTTGGTCGACGGCTCCGGATTGAGCAGGCAGGACCAATTGTCTGCTGAGGAGTTGGTGCAATTGTTGATGGCCGTTTCCCATTCATCCGTCGCTGCTCCGTTTACTGATTCGCTTCCCGTGGCCGGTGTCGACGGCACGTTACAGAGCAGGATGCGCAACACCGCGGCGGCCAACAACCTGAGGGCCAAAACGGGATCGTTGACCGACGTGAGCGCTTTGTCCGGGTATGTACGCACCAAGGATGGGGAACGGTTGGTGTTTTCGATGATCATGAACGGATACACCGCCGGTTCACTCCGCCAATTGCAGGATCGGATCGGTGTGACGCTGGCCGAATTCCAACGAGGGGAGTAATGGGAGATGCGCACATGGTTTGTATGGCTGTCCCTGTTCGGTTGGCTGTGGATGTCGCTGGTTCCGCAACCGGCGCTGGCGGACACACCACCCCGGGAATTTCGCGCATTTTGGGTGGACGCGTTTCACGACGGGTTTAAAACGCCTGAACAAGTGAACAAGCTGATCGCTGACGTGCAGAAGTCGCATGCGAATGCGGTTATCGTGCAGGTGCGCCGGCGCGGGGATGCGTATTTCAACAAAGCCTTGGAGCCCCGTACCGAAGATCCCGCGTTGCAACCGGGATTTGACGCATTGGCCTACCTGATCGAAAAAGCGCACCAAGCCCGGCCGCGGATCGAAGTTCATGCTTGGCTGGCCACATTGCCGATCTGGAATTCGGCCACTCCCCCCAAGTCGCCCCAACATGTGTTCAATACGCACGGCCCGTCGGCACGGGGACGGGACTACTGGCTGATGAACCGGGTCGACGGGGTGAACCGGAACGGTGCCGACTATGTGTTGGATCCGGGACACCCGGACGCGTTGGATTACACGGTGGAACAATATCTCAACGTTGTCCGCCAATACGATGTGGACGGCATTCATCTGGACCTGGTGCGGTATATGGGGCCGGAGTGGGGTTACAATCCCGTCAGCGTGGAACGGTTTCAACAACAGACGGGAACCACCGGCCTGCCCGACCCGCAGGACGAACGATGGAAAGCGTGGCGCCGGGAACAAGTCACCTTTCTGATGCGCAAAGTCTATCTGAAAGCAATCGCCATCCGTCCCGATATCAAGGTGTCCGCCGCGGTGATCGCTTGGGGTTCGGGCCCGTCGTCACCGGAAGAATACCGGCAATCCGCCCCTTACACGCAAGTGATGCAGGATTGGGACGGCTGGCTGCAAAACGGATGGATTGACATGGCCATCCCCATGAACTACGACCGGGAACACGTGGAGACGCAAAAGTTGTGGTACGATCAATGGATCGAATGGGAAAAGGATCACCAGTATGGTCGGCAGATCGTCATCGGTCCCGGTGTGTACCTCAATTCCATCTCCGGCACGCTGGCGCAGGTAAAAAGGGCGCAGATGCCCTCTGCCAACGGTCATCGCGCCGCGGGAGTCAGTTTGTACAGCTATGCGGAAACCAACAAGGACAATCTTCCCAACGACTCGTTGTACACGGCACTGTCGCAACCCAACCCGTACGGGGAGCCGGTATTTGCCGAACGGGCGGAGATTCCGGACATGCCGTGGAAATCCCATCCTGCCAAGGGTTATTTGATGGGAAAAGTAACAGATGCCAAGGGGCAACCTATGGACGGTGTGACGGTGGAGATCAAGGGGCACGGCTTGAAGCGTTATGAAAGCAAGACGGACGGCAGTGGATTTTTCGGATTGTCCGACTTGCCGCCCGGTTATTATCTGGTGAAAGCGGACGGCGCGGTGCCCAAAGTGGTCCAAGTGAAAGCCGGCCGGGTGACAGAGGCGGATTTGCAGATGATGAGGTGAAGGGTTCACTTACTCTTTTGTCAGACATCGTTTCGTTCCGACACGATGACAGCCCTCCAGTCGGAGGGCTGCCTGAGACTGTTGGCAAGCAGGAGCAGTTGCACGAAATTCGCTACACACGGATCAGGAGCTTGTCAGATTAAAGCACATCATATAGCTGTGTGCCAGCACATCAAGACATGGGCCTTGCACTTCTGGAGTAGTGGCAAGGAACACAAAGACGCGCTCTTCCCCAATCTCTGTCTGACTTTCTATATTCTCTTCCATTCCTGTGCAAACTTAAAAGCTCAATAACTGAAGAGCCACATGCCTTTTTCTAATGATTGCTTTGAGTAGCGAGAAACTTCTCCTGCTCCAACCGGACGAGCTCCTTTTTTTCCAGATCCTCCACATATCGACGAAGCAGAAAATTGACCAACTCCGTCAGATCCTTAAAACCTCCTTTTTCAACAGCCCACAGCGCACGGCGCTTCAATTCCGGGCTGGTGCGGACATTGATTCGATTGGCTCCTGTATCTTTTGGCATATCCATACCTCCTTCCTGTTTTAAGATGATAACCAATTCGGAAAAAACATACAATCGCAAACGTTTCGTTGTAAATGGAATGATACAGCCGGATTGGTTGCACTGTCTCAAATGAAACGGTCAATAAGGAAGGGTTACGGAATTGTGTCAGCTCTCCAACCGGAGGGCTGACTCTCTTTATCTTCAAACAACGAGAAATCGGGTGTTACTCCTTATTCAAAAAGGGGTATATAATTGGTCCAATTTTGCCCATCCAGTCCAGTCAAGTGATTGCATGTCAAGTGTATTTGCCACAGAAAGGTGACAATGAGTTGATCATCTCGGGTATGTACAAAGTACATCCTGTATCGGTAACCGCCCAACGATCTTCGCCACGAGGTGCAGAGATTACTCCTCAGATACCGTTTGGTGACCATCATCGCCCAAAAGAGACTGCACACCGCTGTCGTTAGCGTATGCAGGAGGCCAATCGCAGAGATCAAAGGGGAAATCGGTTCCGGGAACGATTCTGTCCTCTCCCACCATTTCAATCAGATAACGCAAAGCCGCATGGTTCCATAGCACACTATCAAACCAAAAACGACGCAGATACTCTGTGGGAGGGGCTTGCAACGACGCGGAAACAGCCGGCCATTTCTCGTAGCCTTTGTTCAGTCGGCCGATTTGGTAGGGGAGAAATCCTCCGCCATGCGCCAACAAAATTTTCACGTCCGGATATCTGTCAAGCATACCGCTCAGTAGCAGATCCGTAACACAAACGGCGGTTTCCCAGGGAACCCCGATCAGATTGGGCATCATTTTCTTTTTTAATCGCGGATCTTCGCACAGGAGCGGATGGATGAAGATGATCGCTTTTAGCGCATTGGCTTCCTCCCAAAAAGGAGTGAAAAACTCGTCCGTCAACATTACATTCGACAGTCCGGGACCGATGATCGCTCCCTTTAATCCCAAGTTCATGGCGTTTCTCAATTCGTTTGCCGCTTTCATGGGATTGTTGAGAGGAATCGTCGCCAATGCGGACAACCGGTTGTGATGGTGACCAACCCATTGGGCGAGCGCACGATTGTAGATAGCTGAGGCCTCGCATGTAATTTCTTCCGGAAACGCATACAAAAACAGTTGGGGAACAGGGGAAACCAGGGAGTGGGTTACCCCGGCTTTTGCTTGCTCTTGCAGGTAGCGTCCGGGGTTGGTAAAAGTCTCTTTCAACTCAAAGCCCCATTGATTGTTCACGATCAGAAAATCCGCCTGATCGGGACCTTTTTTTTCCCATTTGGCATTGACCCGATGTCGGTTGTCCTTCAACCATTGCAAAACCTCTTGCGGAATAAAGTGAGTGTGCAGGTCATACAAGCGGATCACGCCCCTTCAAACAAACAGGTTTGCTAATTTTTCCAGTATCCCAGTCTTTCCGAGATTTCTTTCGCGGCGTTTTTTACTTTGTTGATAATCGTCGTGTTGTGGGGATTCATTCGATGGATCGGGCCGATTACACTGATCGCATACACCACTTTGCCGGTATAGTCCCGGATCGGTGCAGCCACTGATGCGACACCTTCACGCAGTTCCTCAATACTGATCGCATATCCTTGTTCTTTTACCGTCTTCAGAATGTCCCGGAAATCGTCCGGGTCCGTGATTGTTTTGACCGTGTATTTTTCAAGTCCTTTTTCAATGACTTGCTCGATCAGGTTCTCCTCTTGATGGGCGAGTATCACTTTTCCGGAACTGGTGCAGTGAACGGGGTTTCTTCTTCCGACATGGGATAAAATTTGCACGGGATGTTTGCACTCCACCCTGTTCAAGTAGACGACGTCCAGCCCGTCCATGACCGCAATATGTGCAGTTTCCCCAATCTCATTGACCAGTCTTTGCAGAATCGGAAGTGATTCCCGGTTTATCTCCAGGTTTGATGTGACGATCGTATTTAAATGAAGAATCGTTAAACCGAGCCGGTACTTTTGTGTTTCCGGATCTTTTGCAACAAAACCTTCACTGGCCAGTGTAGCCAATAAACGGCTGACCGTGCTTTTCCCCAAACCCAGGGAAGCGGCCAAGTCTGTTACTTTTTTCTCCGGTTCTTCGAGAGAAAAGCTCCGTAAGATACGAAGCGCGTTTTTCACCGATGACAGCAGATGTTCCTGGTTCTTGTTGTTTTTCATTGTGCTTGACCCTTTCTCATGTTGCATATATAAGAACAAGGTCCCTTCATGATACACATTTGATTGTATCGGAATATTAAAACAAAATCAACAAGTGAAACATCTAAGGGGTTGCAGCAAAAAATAGCTTGTTACATCCATCTCATCAGCAGCGGGTATCATCGATGAATAAAAAAATTCACTTTTGTTGCATATATCAGAACATAGGTCTTGTATAATAAACAATCGATCGTTACGATGAAAAATGTAAGTAAGAAAACATATTGAATTCGGATCATTTCGCATATTTACTTGAGGGAGGCGCACTGATGCAAGTACAACCAAAAGTGGAACAGCGTGTGAACCCATTCGATTGCAAGCATTTTATCAACGGACAATATATGGCTTCCAAAAGCGGGAAAACGTTTGACAATATCAACCCTGCCACCCAAGAAGTGCTGGGCAGGGTTTGCGAAGGCGGAAAAGAAGAAATTGACCTCGCTGTGGCAGCAGCCAGAAGAGCTTTGAACGGACCGTGGAAAAAGATGTCCACCCATGATCGAATATCCGTCATTCGCCGGATCGGAGACATCATTCTTGAAAGAAAGGAAGAATTGGCGAGGCTAGAATCGCTGGATACCGGGAAACCCTACTGGCTCGCCAGCACGATCGACATTCCGCGTTCTGCCTACAACTTTCATTTCTTTGCCGATTACTTGAGAGGGATCGGAACAGAAGCCTACCAAACGGATGACATCGCCCTGAATTATTCCATTCGTCGTCCCGTCGGTGTCGTAGGGCTGATTACGCCATGGAATCTCCCGCTGTTATTGCTCACATGGAAATTGGCACCATGTCTGGCGGCAGGGAATACGGCCGTGATTAAACCCGCTGAACTGACGCCGATGACGGCAACCGTGCTCGCTGAAATCTGCCGCGAAGCAGGAGTGCCGGATGGAGTGGTCAACATTGTGCATGGTTTCGGCCCCGATTCAGCCGGCTCCGCGCTGACGGAACATCCGGATGTGGACGCGATTTCCTTTACCGGGGAGACTGTAACAGGAAAAATCATCATGAGAGCAGCCGCACAGTCGTTGAAGAAGCTTTCATACGAACTGGGCGGCAAGAACCCGAATATCATTTTTGCTGATGCTGATTTGGACGAAGTGGTTGAAACCACGCTGAAATCCAGTTTTATCAACCAAGGGGAAGTTTGTCTGTGCGGTTCCCGCGTCTATGTGGAGCGGCCTGTTTACGAAGCGTTTCTGGAGAAGTTTGTGGCAAGGACAAAGGAACTGGTTGTCGGCGATCCATTCGATCCCAATACAAAGGTAGGGGCACTGATCGGTGAAGAACATTACCAACGTGTGACCGGCTATATTCAATTGGCAAAAGAGGAAGGCGGGCAGATTTTGACCGGCGGTCGTCGTCCTGAAGGCTTGGATAAAGGATACTATCTTGAACCGACGATCATTGTGGGATTAAACCGCAATTGCCGTGTCGTGCGGGAAGAGATTTTCGGGCCGGTTGTTACCGTTCTGCCTTTTGACTCGGAAGAAGAAGTAATCGCACAGGCCAATGATACGCATTACGGATTGAGCGCTTCGATCTGGACCAACGATCTGCGTCGCGCTCACCGTGTGGCGGGTCAGATCGAAGCGGGGATCGTTTGGGTGAATACTTGGTTTTTACGCGATCTCCGCACGCCGTTCGGCGGGATGAAGCAAAGCGGGATCGGTCGCGAGGGCGGTATCCACAGCTTCGAGTTCTTTACTGAGCTGACCAATGTCTGCATCAAGTTGTAGGAGGGGTCAGGTTGCGCTTGGTTTATGATGAGAAAATCATTCGATTTTCCGAACAACTGGCGGAGGCGGAGAGACGGTGCCAAGGCGTTCCGCCTCTCACCGATCAGGATCCTGAGTTGACAGTGGAGCAGGCGTATCAGGTTCAATTGTGCACCGTCCGGCGAAAATTGCAGGCGGGCAGTCGGATCACGGGCAAGAAGATTGGCTTGACCTCCCTGGCGATGCAACAATTGCTGGGGGTGGATCAACCGGATTACGGACATTTGTTGGATTCCATGGTGATCGAAAATCATGGTCTCATTTCATGGAGTCAAGTGTTGCAGCCGAGAGTGGAAGCTGAAATCGCTTTCGTTCTGAAAAGAGATTTACAAGGGCCGCGAGTCACCGTCATGGATGTGCTGCAAGCAACGGAATATGTCGTACCTGCCTTGGAAATCGTCGATAGCCGTATTCTTGACTGGAAGATCAAATTGCAGGATACGATTGCGGATAATGCCTCCTCCGGGCTTTATGTTCTGGGTGGAAAACCGCTGGCGGTGGACGAACTGGATCTCGCACAGGTGGGGATGGTTCTCTACAAAAATGGCGAGATGATGAACACGGGGGTGGGAGCGGCTGCCTTGGGTCACCCTGCTGCCTGTGTCGCATGGTTGGCCAACAAGCTGTATGAATTTGACATTTCCTTGAAGGCGGGGGAAGTGATTCTTTCCGGTGCGCTGTCTGCCGCCGTGCATGCGGAACCGGGAGATCATTTCCGGGCGCGATTTGCCCATTTGGGTGAAGTCGGCGTTCGGTTTGACGGTGAAGGATAAGTCAAGTCCGACAGGAGGGGAGTGTGAACCATGTCCAAGATCAAAGCAGCCATTCTTGGATCGGGAAACATCGGTACCGATTTGATGATGAAACTGGAACGTTCCGAGGTGTTGGAGTTGACCGCGATGATCGGGATTGACCCGGAGTCGGATGGGTTGCGACTGGCGAGAGAACATGGGTATGAAGTGATTGATACGGGAATTGAAGGGTTCCTTGCCCATCCGGATCTGGCCGACATTGTTTTTGATGCAACATCGGCCAAGGCACATATTCGACATGCCCAACGGTTGAAAGAAGCGGGGAAAATGGTCCTCGATCTGACGCCCGCTGCAGTGGGCGCATTGGTTGTGCCTCCGGTCAACTTGGGGGAACATCTGGAGGAAAGCAACGTCAACCTGATTACATGCGGCGGACAGGCGACCATCCCGATCGTTAATGCCATTCACCGAGTCAGTCCGGTTCAGTACGCCGAAATCGTGGCAACGATCTCCAGTCGCAGTGCCGGACCGGGAACAAGGGCCAATATCGATGAATTTACGCAAACGACGGCCCGCGGTCTTGAAGTGATCGGAGGTGCCCGAAAAGGAAAGGCGATTATCATTTTGAACCCGGCGGAACCGCCGATTTTGATGCGGAACACCGTATACGCCCTGGTCGAAGAGGATGGTTTCGACGAAGCGGCGATTGCACGATCGATCCAAGAGATGGTAGCGGCGGTGCAGTCGTATGTCCCCGGGTACCGTTTACGTACCGAACCGATATTTGACGGAAATCAAGTGACTGTATTCCTGGAAGTGGAGGGGGCGGGCGATTATTTGCCGAAATACTCGGGAAATCTCGACATCATGACGGCCGCCGCTGTGAAAGTGGCAGAAGAATTTGCCAAACACCGGTTGAAAAAACAAGCTGTGTAGGGGGGAATCCCATGACTCAACAGCGTGACATCCATATCACGGAAGTGGCTTTACGGGACGGAAGCCATGCCATTGCTCACCAATATACGGTCGAACAGGTAACGAGGATAGCAAAAGCCTTGGATCAAGCCAATGTGCCTTACATCGAGGTCTCTCACGGAGACGGGCTGGGGGGTTCATCCTTACAGTATGGGCTTTCCCGGACAAACGAACTGGAACTGATTGAAGCGGCGGTATCCGTTTGCAAACAGGCGAAAGTGGCAGTGTTGTTGCTGCCTGGGATCGGTACGATGAAAGAATTGAAACAGGCTGCCCGGATTGGAGCCAAAATGGCCAGAATCGCGACACATGTAACGGAAGCGGATGTGTCAGCGCAACATATCGCTTTGGCGAAGGAACTGGGACTGGAAACCGTTGGTTTTCTCATGATGGCCCATATGGCTCCGGTTGAGAAACTGGTAGAACAGGCCAAGTTGATGGAAAGTTACGGAGCGGATACTGTTTATGTCGTAGACTCTGCAGGCGCCCTGCTTCCGCAGGAAGTACGGGAGAGGATTCGTGCTCTCCGACAAAGTGTAAGCGCAAACATCGGGTTCCATGGTCATAACAATTTATCGCTGGCGATGGCCAATACACTGGCTGCGATTGAAGAAGGGGCTACCCGGATTGACGGCAGTGTTCGTTGTTTGGGAGCGGGTGCCGGAAATACGCAGACAGAGGTATTGGTTGCTGTTTTGGATCGGATGGGAATTGAAACAGGGATTGATCTCTACAAAATGATGGACCTGGCAGAAGAAATGGTCGCACCGATTCTGCAAGCACCGCAGGAGATTACAAGAGACAGTTTGGTATTGGGATACGCCGGAGTCTATTCCAGTTTTCTGCTGCATGCCAGACGGGCTGCCAAGAAATTCGGAATCGATTCCCGGGATATTCTGGTTGAACTCGGCAAGCGAAAAGTAGTGGGCGGGCAGGAAGACATGATCGTGGACGTGGCAGCGGAAATTGCAAAGAAAAAACTCAAATCCGTGGCGCACTAGGGCGTGAGCAATTGTGTTCCCGGATGAGCGACTTACCAGGTCCGACCGGGCGAAGCCCCGGAGAGCGCAGGGGTGCAAATCGCGGGCAACTTTCTCTAAGCGAAACGCACTTTGCCCGCGTCCGGCGTTCGGGTCTGAAGCGCCATGACCGGCTTCCTTGAGGGCGCAGGTGGAGCGAACCGGGAAAGCAATTGGACGGCATTCACCAGCCACACTTTGAAGGAGGATTCACAGTGGATGGGGTCAATTTCCGATCGATCGCCGAATTCTTGCACCATGCTGAAATGGAAAGGCGCGAAGTGGTTCGGATTACGGCTGATTATCCGGATCTCTCCGTGGAAGACGCCTATCAAGTGCAGAAAGAATTGGTTGCTATCAAACGCCAACAAGGGCATCGCATCATCGGGCCGAAAATGGGTTTAACCAGTCAGGCGAAAATGAAGCAGATGAACGTGGACGAACCGATTTACGGCTATATCTTTGACTATATGCTGGTGCCTGATGGTGGTACCGTCAAGATGCAAGAGTTGATCCATCCCAAAGTGGAGGCGGAAATCGCCTTTATCTTGGGACGGGATCTGGAAGGACCGGGCATGACGGGCGCCCAAGTGCTGGCTGCTACCGAGTATGTGATGCCTGCGCTTGAAATTATCGACAGTCGTTACGAGAACTTCCGGTTTACGTTACCTGATGTGATAGCGGATAACGCTTCTTCCTCAAGAGTGGTTTTTGGTTCCCGTCTGACACGGCCTCACCACTTGGAACTGGATTTGGTCGGTGTGACATTGTCCATCAATGGAGAAATCAAAGATCTGGCGGCGAGTGCCGCAGTTGTCGGACATCCGGCCAACTCGGTCGCCATGCTGGCCAACATGTTGGCCAGGAAGGGCGAAAAATTGAAAGCAGGGGATATCATCCTGACCGGAGGCGTGACGGGCGCCGTGATGTTGGCTGTGGGGGATACGGTTTCAGCCAAATTCGACGGGTTGGGCGAAGTCGGTTTTCAAGTGACGGAATAAAAACTGTGTGAACGGAGGTTACCATGCCGATTGTCAATATCCAGATTTTACAGGGAAGACCCGAAGAGAAGGTGAAAGCACTGATCCGAAACGTGACGGAAACGATCTGTACGACGCTGGAGGTTCCGAAAGAATCGGTACGGGTCATTGTAACCGAGATACCCAAAACGCACTGGGGCATCGGGGGAACACCTGTGTCCGATCAACAGAATTGATAACAAAATAATAGATTGGGGAGGAGCTGAACATGTCGATTGAATTGGGATTGCTTGTACCCCATACACCTCGCATGTGTCACGAGGATCGAACTCCGGAGTTCCAAAAAGAACTCGTAAAGGGGATGCATTCAGTCGCAAGGATCATTGAAAAAATCAAACCTGATGCGATCGTGCTCGTATCCTGTCACTGGCTGTCCAGTTTCCATCATTTTGTCGATGCCACTCCGGTGCACAAAGGGGTTTTAACCGCTTTTGAATGTCCCGAACTGATCTCCGACGTGCCCTATCAGTATCCCGGAGATGAACAGCTGGCCGGCCAATTGGTGGAAGCGGGGCAAAAGGCGGGTCTCCCTGTTGTCAAAGTGAACGATCCAACGTACGTATGGGATTATGGTACAGTGGTACCTCTTCGGTATCTGGTGCCGAATGGGGATATACCGGTTATTGATCTTTCCGTTTGTTGGGCGGCAAATCTGGAAGAAACTTATGTGTGGGGACAGCAAATCGGAAAGGTGTTGCGTGAGAGTGAGAAACGCGTAATCTTTGTCAGCAGTGGCGCCCTTTCCCATAATCTTGTACGAGGCCCCGAGAAAATGCCGACAGCTGCTGAACAAGCTTTGGATCGGCAATTTTTAGAGTATTTGCATAACAATGATCTCTCATCTGCATGGAACATGTTGCCTCAATATGCCAGAGCGGCTTGCGTTGAGTCCGGGGGACGTCATTTGGCGATGTTGCTGGGAGTGTTGGAAGGAAACTATGAAAGCGCCTATTACGGGTATGGCCAATCGTCGGGCAGCGCCAATGTGGTGATGGCGTTTCAACCGAAATAAAATTTGCGAACACAATTTGATTACAACCACGAAGGAGTGTGTCAACATGCGCACACAGGTTGGAATCATCGGAGCAGGTCCGGCCGGACTGATGCTCTCACATCTGTTGCATCTTTACGGGATCGAGTCGATCATCATCGAAAGCCGCACCCGCGAAGAAATTGAAGGAACCATCCGTGCGGGCGTGCTCGAACAGGGTACGGTAGATCTGTTGAACGCGACGGGCGTCGGCGAGCGGATGATGCGGGAGGGGCATTTTCACCACGGGATTGAACTGCGTTTCAACGGCAAGGGACACCGGATCGACATCCACGAGCTTACTGGCGGGAAAAACGTGACGATCTATGCCCAACACGAGGTTATTAAGGATCTTGTGGCTGCCCGACTGAAGGCGGGTGGAGAAATCATTTTCAATGTGGGCGACGTCAGTCTTCACCAGCTTGACACACCGACACCCAAGATCCGGTTCCGCAAGGACCAGGACGGCGAGCTGCAGGAAATCACCTGCGACTTTATTGCGGGTTGTGACGGGTTTCATGGTCCGAGCCGGCCTGCAATTCCGGAGACAGTACGCAAGGAATACCAGAAAATTTATCCGTTTGGCTGGCTCGGCATTCTGACCGTAGCTCCCCCGTCAGCGCCCGAGTTGATCTACGCCAATCACGAACGCGGCTTCGCCTTGGTCAGCACGCGTTCACCCGAAATCCAGCGGATGTATATTCAGGTTGATCCTCGTGATGATATTGCCAATTGGCCTGATGACCGGATTTGGGAGGAACTGCATGCACGGCTGGCGACTCATGATGGTTGGGAGTTAATCGAGGGTCCCATCATTCAAAAGAACATCATCGCCATGCGCAGTTTTGTCTGTGACCCCATGCAGTACGGAAGACTCTTTCTGGCCGGAGATGCAGCGCACATCGTTCCGCCGACCGGTGCCAAAGGGCTGAATCTGGCGGTTGCGGATGTACAGGTGTTGGCACGTGGTCTCGAGTCCTTTTACAGGTCCGGCAAAACAGAACTGTTGGAGCGCTATTCCGAAATTTGTCTGCGCCGCGTATGGAAGGCGGAGCGCTTCTCCTGGTACATGACGTCTTTGTTGCATCGTCACCCTGACCATACACCATTTGATCGCCGCATCCAACTTGCCGAATTGGATTATGTCACTTCCTCACGGGCCGCAGCGACCAGTCTGGCCGAGAACTATGCAGGTTTGCCCATGGAATTTGAGACAACCGCGGGTGTCTCGCTATGATGAGATTCACAAACAGCGTGAACAATGAGAAGGAGGAAGCGGGCGTGAAATATTCAAAATGGAACAAACTTTTCATTAACGGTGTGTGGAGGGAGGGGTCCAGCCGTCAGCGTTATATCAATCAAAATCCGTATCATGGTGATGCTCTTGCGGAGATCAAATTGGCAAACCGCCATGACATAGACGAAGCGTATGAGTCGGCACGTCGTATGCAAAAAGAATGGGAACAAACGCCCGCACCCGAGAAAGCGAGCGTGATAGAAAAAGCGGTTGCCATCATCCAACGTCGGAGAGAAGAACTTGTTCAGCTTCTCATCGAGGAAGCCGGCAGCACGCATTCGAAAGCGAATGTGGAACTGGATATTGCCACCGCATTCATGCGCGAAGCGGCCACGTATCCATTTCGCATGCATGGGGAAATGGTTCCCTCCGTCATTCCGGGTAAAGAAAACCGACTATATCGGTCACCGGTGGGTGTAGTAGGCGTGATTGCGCCTTGGAATTTTCCGCTGCATTTGGCGATGCGCTCGATCGTTTCCGCCGTTGCTACAGGGAACGGCGTCGTGTTGAAGCCTGATTTGCAAACGTTTATCTCAGGCGGATTGGTCATCGCGGACATTTTTGAAGAGGCCGGGCTTCCAAAAGGGCTCTTCAATGTAGTGGTAGCGGATCTGGGTGAAATTGGTGATTATTTTGTGGAACATCCCATTCCGGGAATGATTTCTTTTACGGGTTCTACAGTTGCAGGTCGGCATATTGCATCTGTTGCGGGTCAGCATCTGAAAAAAACAGCGCTGGAATTGGGAGGGAATAATGCGTTCATTGTGCTGGATGACGCGGATGTGAAACAAGCGGTGTCAGCGGCCGTATTTGGGAAATTCATGCATCAAGGGCAGATTTGTATGGCGGTCAATCGGTTGATCGTTGACCGTAAAAAGTATGTGGAGTTTATCGATGTCTTCAAGGAAAAAGTATTGCAACTGAAAGCGGGAGATCCGGCTGATCCCGAAACGGTGATCGGTCCGCTCATCAATCGCAATCAGGTCAACAAAATTCTGGGGTTGATCGAAAAGAGCGTCTCACAAGGAGCACGCGTCGTTTTGGAAGGGGAAGTAAGAGGGAACTTGATGAGTCCGTTCATTTTGGCAGATGTAACAAATGATATGCCGATTGCCCAGTCGGAAATATTCGGTCCCGTGGCTGTCATCATCCCGGTTGAAAACGAAGAGGAGGCAATCCGGATCGCCAATGATTCTCCATACGGGTTGAGCGGATCCGTTTTCTCCGGTTCCTGGGAGAGGGGTTTGCAAGTCGCTCAGAAGATCCGCACGGGAATGATCCATGTCAATGATCAAAGCATTAATGACGAGCCTCATATTCCTTTTGGCGGGGAGAAAGGGTCCGGTCTGGGACGATTGAATGGCAAGTGGTCATTGGAAGAATTTACGACGATCAAATGGATCTCCATTCAGCATCAGCCTCGTTCCTATCCTTTCTCATAAGGAATCCGTTTGTTTTACTTACCATCTGGATCGGAGGGATGACGGTGACACCATTCACTTCCGGGAATCCATCCACGGCTGTGACGGGGTCGCGGGGGACAAATGTCCGGTCGACTCCTCACAAGTACACAACGGCCACTGCCCTGATGGAGGCGTTGCAAGAGGCGGGTGTTTCTTACATTTTTGCGAACCTGGGAAGCGATCATCCGGCTTTGATTGAAAGCTGGGCGCAAGCAAAAGTACAAAACAGGCTTTTCCCACAAATTGTGATTTGTCCTCATGAGATGGTGGCGTTGAGCGCCGCTCACGGTTATGCCCAAGTCAGCGGCAAGCCGCAAGCCGTTTTTGTGCATGTCGAATGCGGGACACAAAATTTGGGCGGGTCGATCCATAATGCAGCAAAAGGAAGGGTTCCCGTTCTGATTTTCGCAGGCGCTTCACCGGTTACACAGGAAGGGGAACTCACAGGAAGTCGAAATGAATTCATTCATTGGATTCAAGATGTTTTTGACCAACGCGGAATTGTGAGACAATACATGAAATACGAGAATGAAATCCGAACAGGGAAAAATGTAAAGCAACTGGTTTATCGAGCACTGCAAATTGCGGAGAGTGAACCGAAAGGCCCGGTTTATTTAATGGCTCCCCGTGAAGTATTGGAAGAAGAGATCGAACCGATCGCCATTGAGAAGAAGGGATGGGGGCCGCTGGTGCCCGGTGCCGTTCCTCCGCAACTGGTTGCGGAACTGGCTGAAAACCTGCTTCGAGCCAAAAAACCGTTAATCGTGACCTCTTACCTCGGCAGAAACACGGAAGCTGTCGCTGAGCTGATCAAATTGAGTGAGAAACTGGCGATTCCCGTATTGGAATCCGTTCCGAATTATGTGAACTTCCCGGCTGATCATCCGCTGCATGTCGGATATCAGTGGAATGCGCCGGTCCAAAACAAAATTTTGGGAGAAGCCGATTTCGTTTTGGTGATCGACAGTGATGTACCGTGGATTCCGCTGAAAAATCAACCGAGGAAAGATGGCACCATTTATTATATCGATATGGATCCTTTAAAAGAAAACATCCCGCTGTGGTACATTCCCTCCGATCGTTTCATTCAAGCGGATTCACTGGTAGCGTTGCAGCAGCTCAACTCCTATTTGGACAGTGTCGAGATTGATCAGGATACGGTCACCAAACGTTATCTGGAATTTTCGAATATTCATGCTGATCAAAGAGCAGAGTGGAAGCGCCAAGAACAATGGAAGGAAGCAGATATCATTACTCCACAGTTTCTGACAGCGTGTGTACGCGAGGCGATTGATGACGATACGATCGTGCTCTCGGAAACGATTACCAACTATGAAACCGTCTCGAAGCATTTGGCACGAAACAAACCCGGAACCCTCTTTGGCAGCGGAGCCAGTTCCCTGGGGTGGCACGGAGGTGCGGCGATCGGTGCAAAACTGGCTGCACCGGATCGGACGGTCGTGTGCCTGACCGGTGACGGATCTTATATTTTCAGTAATCCCACCGCCGTTCACTGGGTCGCTCGAAAATACAACACGCCATTTCTGACCATTATTTACAATAACCGAGGGTGGGGGGCGCCGAAAATGTCAACGCTTGGCGTGCATCCTCACGGGATTGCCAGTCAGACTGATCAATTCTGGGTCAATTTCGACCCATCGGCGGAGCTGGCGAAGGTAGCCGAAGCGGCCGGCGGTGCCTATGCAAGAACGGTACAAAAGCCGGATGAACTGATGGAAGCGATTGAAAGCGCTTTGCGAATCGTGAAAGAAGGGAGATCGGCTGTACTCGATGTCCGTCTGCCACAGGTTTCAAAACAGCAATTTTAAAATAATTTTGAAGAATATACCGGAAAACAGGGAACTTGGATCATCATCCATTTTCAGGAGGTGCTAAAATGCAAACGAACGTGAAAGGGTGGAAACATTATCACACGGTTTGGCTTTTGTTACTGTTGGGTTGGACGGTCAGTGCCGCTGACCGGGCTGTTACGGGTCCGATCGTCACCTGGATGATTGAAAACAAGGTCTCCTTTTTGATGGCGGCTGAGCATCCTCATGCCTTGGGTGGATTGGTGGGGAGCCTCTTTTTCACCGGATATATGCTCACGCAATTTCCTGGCGGATACTACGGGGATCGATTTGGACATCGAAGAATCATTACGATCAGCTTGTTTGTGGCAGCCATCACCACGGTTGTAAGCGGTTTCATGTCCTCGCTGATCGGATTTGTCGCGTTGCGTGTTCTTACGGGGCTGGGTGAAGGAGTATACTACGCAAATGACCGAACCTTGATCACGGAGGTGACCCCTTTCGAAAAACGCAGTCTCGGGATGGGAGTCGTGATCACAGGGCTGGCGCTCGGAGTGACATTCGCTTTATTGTTGCCTCCCTATCTGATTCGATGGGGGAACTCGCTGTTGGGTGACGGACAAGGGTGGAGAATGGTGTTTTTCGCTTTTGGCATCGTCACATTGATTGTCGCCGTTGTCGTTTCAGCTTGCTTGAAAAACAAATCCGATCAGGCATCTTATCGAGACGCACTGATCGGTTTGGGAAAGTACAACATTCTTTTCTTTCTGGCGATTTTGGGGGTATTTTTCATTGCGGATCAGGCTGGTTTGCCTTCCTGGGGAGTGGCGGTGATTGAACTTGTCTTATGCTTTATGCTGGTCGGGTTTGCTTATATCAAAAAGGGAACGGAACTGTCCAAGGTGTTGCGGGATCGAAGCCTCGTGATCATGTATATCGGCCATATCGCCATTCTTTGGAACCTTTGGTTTTTCAGTTTCTGGTCGGTATCCATCATTTCGGAAGCGGCAAACACTTCATTTTTGCAGGCGGCACTGACCGCCACCTTTAACGGTGTGGCAGGCATCATCGGATTTCCTGCCGGCGGTTGGCTGGCAGACTATGCCCTTCGGAAAAACTGGGGGCGGAAGGTTGTTCTAGTCTGGTTTATCCTGTTGCAGGGAATTACTACGTTGATTTTCGGTATCTATCTTATCAATGGAGGCAAATCCGCTTTCGTAATGGGAACGTTGATATTCGTTGCAAGTCTGTTTTTCAACGCAATGCAGCCCATCTATCATGCCATCATCGCCGATCTTTCAGAACCGAACCAGCGTGGAGCGACTTTTGGGATGGCCAACTTGGTGGGGGAAATCGGTGCTGTTCTTTCTCCCGCTGTCAGTGGCACATTGCGGGATGCGACGAACAGTTGGTCTCCGGCGGTTTTCCTCGACGCAGCGATCATCCTTTCCTTTTTCGTGTTGGTACTGTTCGTGAAAGAAAGACGTGTTGCGATGGGGCAAAGTATCCATCAAGTGATTGAAAATAGATGATTACCTTTTGAGAGCCTTCGCTGACGAAGGCTCTGTTTACAGTTTGTTCAACTGTGACTGAGGAATTCTGGCCGCTCATTCGGATGCTGGTAGGTTATTTGTCTGATTACAGATAATAAACAAATGGTGATCCCCTCATTTGTGTTTCCCGGTTATGACTTTGCGAAAGCAGACGGTGCGATGCCGAAACGGGTCAAAATGAAAGCCGGCCGGGTGACGAAGGCGGATTTGAGGAGTGCGAAAGGCGCATTACCGGTAACAAATGGGCAAAATTCTTACCATGGGCTCATGATGCATTGCATCCCTCCGACCGGAGGGATGCCTTACTTCATCTTCAAACGGACTCACAAGCTCGATGGGAGGTTCAAATCATCCCAAAATACTCTTACAACCTATCCAATTCTGCCCATTCAATCCAGTCAACGATCTCGTCTTTCTTTCTCGTTTCGATGGTGCGAGTCGGATGTTCCTTGTCACCGTCTTTGAACACCCGTAGGACGAACCGTCCATTGGGATCACAGCCGGGCTCCCACCCCAGACGGATTTCATCATGGTCGTCATTTTCCAACCGTAACAAGTCCCCGGTCAGGCTCGTCCACATCTCCGGTCGATCGGGAGGGATTTTAATAGGGTCTGTTTCCGTAAAGGTGTTATGTCGAACCGTCCACCCTTGATAAAATTTAATCGGTTGCAACCGAATCGGAGGAACCAGCAGTTCAATCGAAAACTCACGATCACGAGTGGGCAAAATCCCTTGGCTCACACCCCATGTAATCTTTTCGATGCCATCGAGTACTTCGTTCAAACTCCTCGTTTCGATGGAAAAGAGCTTTTTGAAGTCCTTGTGGGTCACCAGTTGAAGCTCAAATGCACCGTTCGGATCCCCCTCCGGATACCAGCCAAGATCCAATCCGAATGTCTCATCATAATGGATATACATTAGATCCTGCATAAAATCGAGCCATGCGTCTTCATCATCAGGGGAAACTTGGCGGGGATCCATATCATTGGAAAGAGAAGTAAACTGAATTCGCCACCCCGCATGGATTTTCAAAGGTTGACGATTAAAGATCGGGTATGGCTTGGAGGGAATCCGTTGATATTTCAAGAAGCTCATTTTTCACCTCTTCAATTAAAATCGTCATTTCAAATACGCAAAGTCATCTGAAAACGACTGCCACCCGACATCAAGGTGTCTGCTGCGGTGGTCGCTACGACCTCAGACACACCCGTGTATCCCTATTGCTCCAGCGAGGGTTCATCAAAAGATCATATCAGAATAGACTCGGTCAAGCAAGTATCACTTTAACCTTGGATACTTACTCCCAGGAACGGGACCGACTGATCAAGGAAATCGAAGCCTTCAAAAAACGGATGGAGGACAGAGTGAGACAAGGGCGACAGCAAGTGAAAGAAAAAGTAAATCAAAATCTAGGCAAACAATGATGAAGAAGCAAACCCAAAGACCAGTATTGGTTTCCGGGTTTTTGACAATGAACGGATTCTAACAATCAGAGTCAGGGCAAGCCCCATCTTGTTGGACCACATGCTTTTCATTATACTGAAAATACCTAGATTTTTTCTGGATTACTATGTTGAAATCAAACATGATGTTGAGAATTTGTGGAGCATGTTTAGGTTTATCAAATGGATTTTCCAGGGGATCGGCTGGTTATTTAGAGGAATTTGGAGGGTTATTATTTCGCTTTTCGATTGATTGATGGAGGGTAGATAAGTGAAATCGTTCAAACTCGTGGCTTCTTGGATATTTGTAATCATTTCCGTGATAGGGTTACTTATCGGATTTTATATCATGGGTCTTCCATTCGTAATGGCACTCCTTATCGGACCCATATTGGTATCAGTATTTTCCACCGATTCGCCGTTTACACCGGAATATGTGCCATACCTGATCTTTTTCGGAGGATACGCCCTTGAAATTGGTTGGTTTGCACTGTTGTCCTTCGCTTTAAAAAACATTGTGCTGTCGTTCAAAAAAGATGAGCAAGATTCCCAAACGTAGTGAGATGGACGATATGGATACCATTGTCCTGTTTTTATTGCGGCATCTGATTTAGTTGCTCCTTTCTTTCAATTGTTCGTTGATGTCTAGTTTTGAGCGGTTACGAAAAATTGGATTTCGTATAGTGCAAATACATTGCGTGATTGTTAGTGTTCCTGCTTTGATGGCATTGGCAATGATCAGTATGGGTGATCAAAAAACGTTTAATGATGGAATGATCTTTATGGGAATGTTGTTCTTGCCGTACGCCTTTTTTTGCATTCCCTTGGTTTCCTTTGGTTGGTCATTCATTGATTAATTCCTGGTCTGATTATGAGGAAAAACGGAATAGACAATCAGAAGTATTTGGCACGTTTTGTTAGTTTTTGGGACTCTGTTTGTGATAGCGTGGCTTATTCATCATTTTCATTCGCCACACTGATCTGAAAGGGGTGGGGGGTGGTATACGATGATGATCGATCAAACCGAAGTAAAAAATATTATATATCAACATACAGATAAATTTATTGCAGGTTTGAAAAAGTTTTTTTCTTATCGCTATGCTTCGACAGTCGATACCATCTTATTCGAAATCCATGGTGGTTTTAATGGGTTATTTAATATAAGCATCACTCCTATGGTCGAGGGCGAAGAATATGGTTATGAAAAAATAAGCGATTTATTGGATAAAGTAAATTTTGATGTGGAATTACAACAAATACTTCATTCAGACGAGAATGATACTTACAAAAGGAAAAAAAGGGAACTAAATGAGATTGCCCCGGATATGATATTCCAATTCTTTATAGAGTGTTTTGAAGAAGCAGGTGGAAACCAAATTCCCTATCGTTGTTATCTTCGACACCATGAAGCGGATGATGTGTTTGATCTCAAGAACAAGTCATGGCTGATTATTGACGAACTATATGAATAGTCCAGGATCAAATGTCCAGTGCTAAAAAGGGCTGCTTCTCTTGCGAGAGCTGCCCTTTTCCTTGTCTCACCGAATTTGAAGAAGCCCTGTTTTAACGCCTTCAGAGACTCAGAATTTTGGCCTCTGACGGTTCCAAAATCAAAAAGAGTGCTGAGAATCAGCTCATTAATCGGGGGAATCGTAAGCAGATATCAACCACCTTTTCAGCGTTTCTGCCTATGAAAGGTGATTTCCCGTCCATCGTTACGATCCAACCGAGATCAGTTCCATCGATAGTTCGTCCCACATCTATTCGGAAAGATGAACGGGATGACGGGAAGATCAACAGATCGCCAGTCTCTAAAGTCTCCAACTTCTTTAGTTGTTGTTGATCCATTCTGTGCCTTGCCTCGTATGAATCGTCAAAGTTTATCATGGCAACTGCTTGCAGGCGATACGTCATGATCACGATCCAATTTGAACGGATCACCGGGTTGATGGGCTTCAAAAAGCGTTGTGCTTCTTTCTGTGTTCTAAAGTCAGAGCAGTCCCGGTCACCCGTTATAGGTTCCTTCACTGGAGGTTTTTTCGCTGGTGGTTTCTTAACTGGTGGTTTCGGTGGTTCCTTTATCGGAGCAGGAAGTTACTTTCACACCATTTGCCGGGGTCAAAGCCGTCATCAGTGACATATCCGGGGCACTTCCAAATACCAATATGTTTTGTTTTAGCCACGTTCTCCGCTTTCCGGAACTCCACGTACTGTCTCAACTTTCCCATTGATCTTAAAGGTTGCGGTGTTACCGTCCACTGCCTCTAGGAATTGAGCCGATTGAATCCAATCTCCCTTTCCTAAATCAGCTCATACATACATTCAAAATCTTCTTGGTGAACCACGCACAGCTTACTTTTGTTTAATCTTCTTCATACAAACCAAAATCCGTTACCAAACAACAGATATGATTTTCATCATCATAACCCCAATAGGATGCATAATATCCGTCACCCAGCCCACTTGAAAAGGTGATTATGTTACCTGACGGTTCTATTTGAATATCAGCCCAATCTCGTGTATCAGCATAATTATTTTTCGTTTCTTCTAAAATAAACTCATGAAATAGAGGGTTCTCTTGTGATATTTTTTTATATCTTAGGGCAGTTTCATAATCCATAAAACATCCTGTACCACTATCAACCGGATAACCAAAAACTTCACCGTCTTCTAAAGTATTGGGATCTTGTCCTTTCTTTAAAGCCATTTCCCACCGCACAACTTTACTTTCTTTTATTTTAATCATCGCCGCTCCAATCCGTTCGTCGTCATCATCCAGATAATGGACAATATTGATGACTACCGGATATTCACCTGGAACAACTTTGTTGACAAACGGTTCCGTGCCAGGCGAAACGAAAGGATCACACGCAACAATTTGACCTGATAATAGACTTATTTTGCCCACTTCGATGTTTTTTGTCATTCCTTCTCCCAGGTGAGTATCAATTTTTACGTTATCTTGAAAGAGATTTGCGAAATCAGGAATTTTGATTCTCATGACAGAACCTCTCATCCGTAGATGCCCCTTTCGGGGCAGTAAATCAAATCTACTTACTATACTTCCAAAACCCATTTATCGCTTTTTCGAGATATCCCTCAAAGCATAATGCCTACCACCGAAGTTATGGTCATATACACATATTTTCTCATCGGGTGGTACGAATCCGATTGGGTTCCCTTCACCGTCAATGTTATACTGGCGCCGGCTCCAATCCTTTCAATGCACCTTCTGAGCAGATCCTTCATAAACCAGGCAACCACGTCATACCATCCGACGGCATCCAAGAGCGCTTCCCCGGCGTATCTTCCGGAACCCGGAGATCTCAGCCCACTTGCGGACCACTGTTATCTTTCAACCACATTTGGATTGTTATATGAACAACCATAAACCTGATCAGGAAACGCTTCTGCCATAAATATGAATATGATTTGTCCATTAGGGTGCGCCAATCTGGAGATCATATATGACAATGAATATTTTCGTATAACATTGGAAAGATATGTTGGTACATAATCAACCGTCTTTTTATTTAAGACGAGGCTTTCCACTGGCGACAAATTTATGATTTTTTCACGCCAATAGGATGAGACACTTATTTCATAGATTACATCATACAAATATTTCTTGTGTAACTTTTTTCGAAGTCTCTTTTTCATTACATCGCCTCCTATTTATCCGGTGCGGAACCACCACTGTCAGAGTAGGCAGCGAGAACGGCTCGTTCTGAGAGCAAACCCCATTGGAACATGCCCACTTTACGGAATCATACCGTTTTTCCCTTACCGGTTGCGTCCATTCATCCGGCTTTTAGATACCTTTCAGTTTTTTGCATGCTTAAATTAGAACGGTTTAAAAGATGCCCTTTTCGGGGCGGTAAATCAAATCTACTTGGGATCGTCCAGCAAGGGGATACAAGGAGATAAAAACGGATCCCTTCGCTCATGAATTTTCCCTCGCATTAACACGAACACTTGAAATTCGTTGGCCAAACCGTTTGGATCTTCGTCATCCCATACATAGAGCAGACCGTATGCCCGGGGAGATAGTTTGGCGACATATTGATACAATTCAAATACTTCATCAGCGTCTTGAGCTTTGTGATTTGTATATCCGGACGTATAGATATGATAGGAAGCATTGACCACCGTGATTCCAAGGACACCTCTCACCCATGCGTATTCTTCGATCCGCTGTTTAATCTTCTCAAACACTGCATCTTTATTTTTTTCATACTCTGGAATCATGATCCACCCGTGAAACTCATACATGGCTTTAATCCATCCTTTTTAGGGCGTTTGTTTCTTATCCCATAAGATATTGAAGGACCTTGAACGAAGGGCGATTCATCATCTCTGGATCGACACATCGCACATCGTTAGAAAAGCGGATAGTGAAAAACCGAGTTACAGCATGTCCAATGTCGCCATCTCAATCCAATCCACTACTTCCTCATTATTGCGCGTGTTAAAAGTACGAAGAGAGTTTTTCTTGTTGTTGGGATCAATCACCCGCAGGACGTATCGTCCGCTGGGATCGCCAGCCGGTTCCCATCCCAAGCGGATTTGTTTATCATGATATCCTTTCAGGCATAACAGATCATCTGTGAAATTTAGCCATATCACTTGTGAATCATCATCCAATTTGTTTGGATCAAGGTCCATAAAATTATTTCGTTCAATTGTCCATGATTTATGGATCTTGAGTGGCAGCAATCGAATCGGAGGAGTAATCTTTTCAAGGGTTAAGTGGGAATCTGAGCTGGGTAGGACACCCTGACTGACCCCCCATGTGATCTTATCGATTACATCCGCGATTTCGTCCAATCTTCTCGTTTCTATAGAAAGAATGGTTTCAAAATCTTGATGAGTGACAAACTGGAGTCCAAACGTACCATTGGGATCTGCTTCTGGATACCATCCTACATCTAGTCCATAAATCTCATTGTAATGAATGTAAAACAAATCTTGTGTGAATTTGAAAAGCCATACATCCTCATCATCCGGTGGTACCGTTGCAGGATCTAAATCTAAAAGATGATGAAACACAACCGTCCATCCCGGATGAATTCTGAGAGGTTGATAGTCGATTGAATTTTGTTTTCTCACTTCGTTCCCCCCTTTAATAGCTCACTTCTACGTATCCATTTGTTTTTATAACTGTCAACACGTTTTATTGACATCGGATGCCCGTGAAATTCAGGTGGTCCCTTTCTACTGAGTTCAGACCGAATCCAGGTAGTAGGTTCACCTTGATCGTATCCAACAATCCGACCTGTATCATAGAAGAAATAGATCCTGTTTTTGTCCTCAACGTAAATAAATTCAGCTTTCATCAAAGCTTCTTTTTCATTTTTTTTCTGTAAACATTCGGTAAATATTGGGCCGCATTGTAGCTAAACCGTTTTGCCTCATCCTTTTGTGTGTTTGATGTAATGTTCCGGCTGCGCGTTGGCAATTCTGCTTCTAAACTCCTTACTTGCATAATATCCACCATGGGCGATTTTGTCCGTTTGTATTTTATCTCCCAACTATCTCAATCTCTGCTGTGCTAAACAAACCTGATCCGGTACGGAACCACCACTGCGGTGTAAGCGGTGGGGACGGCTCGTTCCGAGAGCAAGCCACCATTGGAACAAGCCCACTCTACGAATTCATCCCGTTTTTCCCTTACCGGTTGTGTCAATTCATCCAGCTTATAGACATTAGGTACATGCTGGAATAAGCAGAAATATCCGACTGAGTTGAATGATTACAAAAAAAGCCTTCCGAACTGAGGGCATACTTTATTTATCATAAACAATCGTAGTATATTCAATTTCGCTGGATCAAAGTTCAAACACAGTCCCAATGTAAATTTGGATTCAAGTTTCCTTCATTTTCATAAAAGTACTTAAAGGCAGCTACAACATCTTCTATCTTCACACACCAACAAGCCATCGGGCGTGTGAATTGTAATCGTGTATTCCTTATCTTTTGGCTCATCAGGATGAATCAGTCTACAATTTTTGTCAGCAGATACATACCCGACTACGTATCGTCTTTCGCCATTTATCAGATCCCCACCGCCACAAGTTATTTCCGATACTTCCTCTAATTCAAGATAAAAGTTATTAAATTTTTTCCATCTAAACTCTTAATAACGTCATATATTTGTTCCCAAGTAGGATTGTCTCCTTCGTATAAATCTGAACTCAAGTAAAAATTCATCACTTATTCACTTTCCTTGGCTTTGATATTTTTCCTGAAAACGGATTGTAAACATGCTCTGTTTTTGATCAAAACTGATCCTAGGTGAATGGTGGCTCACGCAGTATTTCTTGGAAATGTTGAACCGCACGACAAAGACGGGAAAAATCGTGTTTGACGTACCAAATAATCAATATTGATTCCTTTACATTAGCTAGACTGGTTTCCACTTCGATCGATCGACGACAATTCAGTTGAGCAAATGAATAATATCGAAAACCCGGCCAGTGAATAGTCGGGTTTATCAAAAATTAGACACAGTCCCAGTGTAAGTTTGGATTCAGGTCTCCTTTTGTATCATAGAAATATCTAAAAGCATTGATCACAGTCTCTTTCTTCACACACCAAGCCGCTGGTGTTTCATCGGGGGTTTGAACCGTAATCACATAAAACTTGTCGGTTGGTTCTTGTTGGTTAATTAAACTACCATTTTTATCTCCTGATACATAGCTGACCACATACCTTCTTTCCCCTTCCTCCTCCACACGTCATCATTGCTACGCCATTTATATCAAATACAAAATGGTTGAATGATCCCCCATCCAACTTTTCAATTGCATTGCTAATCTCTTCCCAAGCAGGGTATTTTTCATCATCCAAGTCTGCGAAGAAATAACACATCAGCTATTTCCCCTTTTTTGATGGTTTTGAAATATTTCCTGTAATTGTTTTCGGTATCTATCTCATCAAAGGAGGCAAATCCGCCTTCGTAATGGTAATTTTGATATTCATTGCAAGTCTGTTTTTCAATGCATTACAACCCATTTACCATGCCATCATTGCCGATCTTTCAGAACCGAACCGGCGTGGTGCGACTTTTGGGATGGCCAACTAGGTGGGGGAAATCGGTGCCGTTCTTTCACCCGCTGTCAGTGGCACGTTGCGGGATGCAACGAACAGTTGGTCTCCGGCGGTTTTCCTTGATGCAGCGATCATCCTTTCCTTTTTCGTGTTGGTGCTGTTCGTGAAAGAGAGAAGGATAGCGATGGGGCAAAGTATCCATCAAGCCATTGATGGATGATTACCATTTGAGAGCCTTCGCTGACGAAGGCTCTGTTTGCTGTTTGTTCAACTTTAACTGAGAGAATTTTGGCCGCTCATTCGAATGCTGGTAGGTTATTTGTCTGATTACAGATAATAAACAAATGGTGATCCCCTCGTTTGTACTTCCCGGTTATAACTTGGCGAAAGCAGACGGTGCGATGCCGAAACGGGTCAAAATGAAAGCCGGCCGGGTGACGAAGGCGGATTTGAGGAGTGCGAAAGGCGCATTACCGGTAACAAATGGGCAAAATTCTTACCATGGGCTCATGATGCATTGCATCCCTCCGACCGGAGGGATGCCTTACTTCATCTTCAAACGGACTCAACAAGCTCGCTAGTAGTTTCGAATCTTACAATCTGCCCAATGTGGCCCATTCGATCCAGTCAACGATCTCTTCTTTCTTTCTCGTTTCGATGGTGCGAGTCGGATGTTTCTTGTCACCGTCTTTGAACACCCGTAGGACGAACCGTCCATTGGGATCACAGCCGGGCTCCCATCCCAGACGAATTTCATCATGGTCGTCATTTTCCAACCGTAACAAGTCCTCGGTCAGGCTCGTCCACATCTCCGGTCGATCGGGAGGGAGTTTAATAAGGTCTGTTTCCGTAAAGGTGTTATGTCGAACCGTCCACCCTTGATAAAATTTAATCGGTTGCAACCGAATCGGAGGAACCAGCAGTTCAATCGAAAACTCACGATCACGAGTGGGCAAAATCCCTTGGCTGACACCCCATGTGATCTTTTCGATGCCATCGAGTACTTCGTTCAAACTCCTCGTTTCGATGGAAAAGAGCTTTTTGAAGTCCTTGTGGGTCACCAGTTGAAGCTCAAATGCACCGTTCGGATCCCCCTCCGGATACCAGCCAAGATCCAATCCGAAAGTATCTCTATAATGGATATACACCAGATCCTGCATAAAATCGAGCCATGCGTCTTCATCATCTGGGGAAACTTGCTGGGTATCCATATCATTGGAAAGAGAGGTAAACTGAATTCGCCATCCGGCATGAATTTTTAATGGCTGACGATGGAAGATCGGGTAAGGTGTTTTCGGAATGGACTGGTTTTTCATTTTTTCACCTCTTTAATCGTATTGATTTTTTTAAATAGCCATCTACCCTTTTCTTGGACATGGGATGCCCGTGATATTCAGGTTTTGATCTATCACCGATAGGTAATTCAGCACGAATCCAGGTTGTAGGTTCTCCATTATCATAACCAACGATTTTTCCTGTATCATAGAAGAAATAAGCAACACCATTCTTCACAAAAACGTATTCAGCTTTCATCAATGCTTCTTTTTCAAGCTTTTTTCTGTCAACATTAGGCAAAAACTGAGCGTGTTTGTAGCTAAATCGCTTCGCCTCATCTACTGTTCGGGCATCAGTGTGTTTGTCGTAAGGTGCTGGTTTTGCATTCGCGATGCGTTTGCGGAACTCCTTGCTCATAAAATATCCGCCATGGGCGACTCTGTCTCTCCGTGCTTGATCACCCGACCATCCCAATATCTGCTGCATCAAACATTCCTTGTCCGGTATGGAACCACCATTGTCGGCATAGGCGGTGGAGACGGCTCGTTCCGAGAGCAAGCCACCATTGGAACATGCCCACTCTACGAATTCATCCCGTTTTTCCCTTACCGGTTGTGTCCATTCATCCAGCTTTTTGGTAACTTTTCCTCCGAGCAGCTTCTTGTCCAGCTTTGCCGGGAATTTTCCGCCTTTGCCTACTTTCTTGCCAATCAAGTATTCCAGGAAAGGCTCGGCATAGCGATCGTAACCGCCCAGTTCCTCACCGGTATCCCAGTCTTTCCCCGTGGTCAGCTCGTAAATGGTGGGTGTCGGGTCGAAAAAGTCAACGACTTCCCCCACGAGCGGGCCGAGGCCCGGCAATATAATCCGAAAAACAGTATCCAACTACTGCGAAGGTCGACGGATGAGGGGTGTTTTCCACTTCCTCAAATCCATGGAAGGGATTTTTTGCAAAAAAACGAATGAACCTATGACCCGGACATAAACCTCATAGAAACGGACAAAGGGGGATTGGGGATGTGGTTGTCTGATGCGCCCAATCGATTGTACGGTTCAGCGGATTGGGAACGGCGGTTTTCCCATCCGAAGCGCTCCGCAGAGGAGCCGCGGGACGAGTTTGAAAGGGATTACGGTCGGATCGTGCACAGTGCGGCCTTTCGGCGAATGCAATCCAAAACGCAGGTGATCGGTACCGGGGTGAGCGATTTTCCCCGCACCCGGTTGACGCATTCGATGGAAGTGGCGCAGATTGCCCGTGGAATCGCCATCGCGCTCAACCGACACTCCCCCTTGTTGCAACCGGATCGGAAGATCGACACGTCCTTGATTGAAGCGGCGGCACTGGCTCACGACTTGGGTCATCCCCCGTTTGGCCATCAGGGAGAACGTGCGTTGGATGCCTGTATGCGGGAACATGGCGGTTTCGAAAGCAACGCTCATACGTTTCGCCTTTTGACCCGGCTGGAAGGGAAACCGCCGCAAGGGCTGAACGTGACCCGGGCGTTGTTGTTGTCCATACTGAAATATCCCATTGTCTACGATGATGCTTGCAATCCCAAAGCGGCCTCCTATCCACCCAAAGCGGGGGTCTTTGCGGAGGATCGGGAAGCGTTTGAGTGGGTTCTGCGTCCGTTTTGCAGTGACGATCTTGCTTATTTTCTGCAAGCGGAGCGTCCGGCCAAGGACAAACATGTACGAACGGTCAACCAAACGCTGGAATGTTCCATCATCGAAATCGCCGATGACATTGCTTATGCCACCCACGATTTGGAGGATGCACTCAATTTGCGGATGGTGGACGTCGAGCCGATCCGCCGACTGATGGAGCGGGATCGATTGCATGAAGCTTATCCGGGACTGAAAAAGGCAGTGGATGTGCTGCGGGATCTTCACCCCCGTGACGAAGAATTCAAATCGAAGCTGAAGCATATGTTTGCTTACTTGATCGATACATTCGTCCGCAACGTCCAATTGCGACAGGTACCGGGCGTCACATCCGACCGTTTGCGATGGACCGCTTTTTTGCCTGATGAATTGCGGTGGTTGTGCGCCGATCTCAAAACGCTTGTCAAAGACGAAGTGATCGATTCCGATACCGTACAGACGGCGGAATGGAAAGGACAGTACATTGTCCGCAAACTGTTTGAAGCGTTTTTGCAAGAGCCCAAACTGCTGCCCAAAAAAGACCGCCTACTGGCCGAGGAAGGGAAGAAGGAACGGGTTGTATGCGATCACATCGCGGGCATGACGGATTCCTACGCATGGAAAACCTTTGCCAAATTGTACGGGATCAGTCAGCGTTTTTTTGATTGAATGGTCCCTTGTACGGGTTCGGTTTGTTGAGTCTGCGGCTCCGGTATCTGATCCGTATCGTGTGTATATTTGTCCCGGCTGCGTTCAGGAAGCTGGTGATGGCCGCTTCGAATCTGAGGCGCAGGGGGCGCGCCTCTCCGATTCTCCGTTCGGCAAGAGGTTCGATCCGGTTGCCTGGAAAACATGGTCGCCTGATGGTTTGAGCAGGCCACTTTGCGGGAAGTTTCTGCCCCTTACCGGGGCTTTTGTTTTGCGGATCGCATTTGATTGGAAGGATATTGGAAAAGATGTTGGCATGATGGGGGGGATATCCTTGAACAAACGATTGGCGATGATCCTGACAGTTGGTCTGTTGACGGCGGCAGCCGGTGTTTGGACGGCGACACAATGGCAGGGAAAAACGGTGATCGGAGAAACCTGGATGTTGCAGGGTACGTTGAGATACTTGGACTTGGAAGGCGGTTGCTGGGTGCTGGAGGATGACACAGGGCAACGATACCAGCTGGTGGGTTTGCCCTCCTCGCTGTTGCAAAACGGCGTCCGTTTGCGACTGGAGGTAAAAAAGGCGGAGCGTATGATGGGGAAATGTCAGACGGGGGAATTTGTCCGTGTGTTGCGCGTGCTTCAGGTACAGAGGCCAAAACTCAACCGTCAAGGACAAAAATCGACGGCGAAATCTCCCTCATTTCACCCATGGGAGAAGTGGGGAGAATGTGGTACAATCGACTCAAATCACTTTTTGAACCGGCAAAAGCCGTTAATTAGTACCATATCGACAGAATCTGGCGGATAGAAAGAAAAACCGATCGAATCCAAAAATATCTGAAAACGGTTTGGGTTTCAGACAAGTTCCCTGGTTCACTGAAATGACGGCAAAGCTTGTCGGATTCTTGATTATGGGGGTGAGGAGGAAATGGGTACCCAGCGGGAGACCCGGCCGCAGGAATTGAGAGACATTTTGCCCTTTATCGACAGAAGCGTGCGGGAACTGCGCCGGTTTGAGCCGGGACAAGATCCCGCGCCGATCCGGTTGGTGCTGGAAAACGTTCAGCAAGTGCAGGAAACCCTGCATCGGCGGAATCTGACCAAACGCTACCCCCAGTTGCACGAAGTGGTTTGCTTCCTTTACTTATGTTGCTTCAGTGTCGTTCAACTTGGCGGTGAGTCGTTTCACACTTACCGGGAGGAAGTGAAACTGCGTTACAAGGGATTGCTGCGGAGCCTTTACTTTTTCCGTCGCCCGCGCGTCACGAGGAAATGTATGAACCAATATTGAACATCCACCATGGTCAATGGCCGTGGTTTTTGTTTGAATGGAGAAAAAGGGGGAACAAGGGAATGCGCATTTCGTTGGTACAAATGGATATCGCGTGGGGAGACCCGAAACAAAACCGGCAACGGGCGGAAGAATGGATTCGTCAGGCCGCGGAACGAGAGCAGGCAGACGTGGTCGTACTGCCTGAGATGTGGAACACGGGTTATGCGTTGGATCGCTTGGAAGATGGTGCTGACCGGGGAGAGCTGGCGGAATGGATGGCGTCGACCGCAGCGCGCTACCGTGTTCATCTGGTGGGGGGTTCCATTGCCGAAAAAAAAGCGGACCATTTTTGGAACACGGCTTATATTTTCGACCGGCATGGCAAGCAAGTGGCCCGATATGCCAAAGTGCATCTGTTCCGGTTGATGGACGAGGAAAAATACTTACAGGCGGGGGATCAACGGGTTTCATTCTCCCTTGAATCGCACCGGGCGGGCGTGATGATCTGCTATGACATCCGTTTTCCCGAATTGGCGCGCTCCCTGGCGTTGGACGGAGCGGAGATTTTGTTCGTTCCAGCCGAGTGGCCGCTGGCACGCCTGAAGCATTGGCGGCTGATGAACCAGGCGCGTGCCGTGGAGAACCAGTTGTACGTCGTGGCGTGCAACCGGGTGGGTGTCGGCGGTCGGGATGTGTTTGGCGGGCATTCCATGGTGGTTGATCCTTGGGGAGAAATCCTGGTTGAAGGCGGGGAAGAGGAAGCGTTGCTGACGGTGGAGATCGATCTCGCCGAAGTCGCACGTATCCGGCGGAAGATTCCGGTGTTTGAAGATCGTATGCCGGGAGTGTACCGGAGCTTGGGGATCGACCGGGACGGCGATGGAGAATCCTGACCATCACATGATCGGATAAGCGGTATGGGTATCCGGTCAGGGTGTGTCGGTTCATTCGTAAAGGGTCCATGTTTTTCCGAGAGAACAACTGACCAAGCCCTGGCCGAGAAAATACCCGGAAAGCGCAGGGAATTGCAGGCAATCTTCTTTAAGAGAAGCGTATTTTTTCCCTCGTTCTGTTCGGGGTCTGAAGGACCATGTGCAGCCTTTTTGAGGGCACGGTGGAGCCGGGAAAGCCATGTGGACAGTGTTTACAAGACAACCCTGCTATCAGGCCGAGGAGAGGGATCTTTCCGGCGATTAATCGGATGGATCGGGGGTAGCCTATTATTGACAGAACGGGGTCTATTCGGTATGATGATGATCGTGTTCTTAACCGTAAATACCTACCTGTCAACTGGGTTTTAAGGGAGCGATTGGAACCATGAAGCGTTGGAGCTTGATCCTGATCACAGTATTATCGATGATCTTTCTTGCCGCGTGCGGCCAAGTGAAGATCGTCGATCAATCCTCAAGCACGGATCATCTGTTGGATCAAATCAAAAAGCGGGGCACGATCCGCTTTGGAACGGAAGGGACCTACAAACCTTTCAGCTATCATGATGAAAAAACGAAACAACTGGTCGGTTTCGATATTGACGTGGCCAAAGAAGTGGCCAAACGCTTGGGCGTAAAGGCACAGTTCACGGAAGGTCCCTGGGACACGTTGCTCAGCAGTCTCAGCGTGGGTCGTTTCGACTCGGTGGCCAATCAGGTCGGGGTCAAGCCGGAGCGGATGAAAAAATTCGACTTCTCCAAGCCGTACACCGTGTCCTATGCGGTGTTGGTGGTGCACAAGGATAACAAGGACATTCACGGACTGGCGGATATCAAAGGAAAACGCGCCGGTCAAACTCCGACGAGCAACTACGGACAGATGGCCCAAAAAGCGGGTGCCAATCTCGTATCGTATGAAGATATGATGACCGCGATGCGCGATGTGGCCGCCAAGCGGGTGGATGTCAGCATCAACGACCGACTGGCCGTGGCCGAAATGATGAAAACGGTCAATCTGCCGGTCAAAGTGATCCCGATTACGGCTGAAAAAGGGGTCTCCGCTTTCCCGGTACCGAAGGGAAATAAAGACTTGGTGGCGGCGATCAACCGCGCATTGGACGATATGCGCAAAGACGGAACATTGGCGAAGATCTCGGAGAAATGGTTTGGTCAGGACATCACGAAGTGAGGTTGGGCGGCTCTTTCACGGAGCCGCTTTTCTCCTTTTTCGGAATGACCGGACACAACTTGGATATCTTCAGATGAAGCAACCGAAAGGTGGGACAACCGTGAGCGGATGGTGGGAACACATCCAATGGGAAAACATCTTTGATGTCCAGTCGGCGTTTGAATCGACACCGTTTGTATTGAAAGGGATCACATACACCATTTCGATCAGTTTCGTCACCATGGCGATCGGATTGGTGTTGGGACTCATCACCGCGATGGCCCGCATGTCGGACAACGTCCTGCTCAGGTGGCCGGCCCGCGCCTACATTTCGGTGATCCGCGGCACGCCGCTGTTGGTGCAACTGCTCATCTTGTACGTCGGTTTGCCGGTGATCGGGATTTCCCTCACCGCGATTGCCGCCGGGGTGATTGGCTTGTCACTCAACGTGGGCGGATATTCGGCGGAAACGATTCGCGGCGCTATACTCTCCATTCCCAAAGGGCAATGGGAGGCGGCGCAATCGCTCAACATGACGTATTGGCAAACGATGCGACGCATTATCATCCCGCAGGCGACGCGCGTGGCTTTGCCGTCGCTGGCTAACACGTTCCTCAGTTTGGTCAAGGACACATCGTTGTTGTCCGTTGTCACCGTGCCGGAGATGATGTATCAGGCGAAAATCGTCGGCGGCCAGACCTATGATTATATGACCGCCTACATTCTGGTGGCCATCATTTATTGGATCATTTGTACGGTGCTCAACGTGTTGCAGGATTGGCTCGAAAAACGGTACAGCCGTTTTGCGGCGTGAGAGGAGGGGCGGACATGATTCACATTCGTGGTTTGCGGAAACGATTCGGAGAAACGGAAGTTTTGCGCGGGATCGATCTGAACATCAAAGAGGGAGAAGTCGTCTGTGTGATCGGTCCGAGTGGATCAGGGAAATCGACGCTGCTCCGGTGCATCAATTTGCTGGAAACGCCCACCGCCGGAACGATCGCCGTCGCTGGTACGGAACTGTCGTTTGGACAGGGGAAAGTGAAGGAAAAGGATGTTCGCACCCTTCGCAGCAAAACGGGGATGGTCTTTCAAAGTTTCAACCTGTTCCCCCACAAAACGGTGCTGGAAAATGTGATCGAAGGTCCGGTTGTGGTGAAAAAGGCGGACAAACGCACCGCCATCGAGAAAGCGGAAACGCTGTTGAAAAAGGTGGGGTTGTTGGAGAAACGGAACGAATACCCGACGCGTCTCTCCGGCGGACAACAGCAACGGGTGGCGATTGCCCGTGCGCTGGCGATGGAACCGGAAGTGCTGTTGTTCGATGAGCCTACCTCGGCTCTGGACCCCGAACTGGTGGGCGAAGTGCTGAAAACGATGAAGGAGCTGGCTCAGGAAAATCAGACGATGGTCATCGTCACCCATGAGATGAATTTCGCCAAAAACGTGGCTGATCGGGTGCTGTTCATGGATGCGGGCCAAATCGTGGAGCAAGGAACGCCGCAGGCACTGTTTACCGAACCGAAAGAAGAACGAACCCGGCAGTTTCTGGCCAAGATGCTGGCGGACCCGACAGTGTGACGGTTTTTCCGAACGTTTAGCCCTGTCAACACGACAGGGCTTTTTATCGCGAAAAGTGGTACGGTCTGTTCCGTTAATGGCTTGACATTGGCATCAAGTCACAAGAAGATTGGTTTCGCCTAAACTGGTCACTGCTTACTGTGATTTGCCGGCATGCCGGGTTGAATCAAGACGAAATGGATTTTGCTTCCATCCGCTTTTCTGATACCTCATTTTGATACGTTTCAGCAGTCCAGTAGACGGAGATGAGTGTGACCAGACACATGAAGATCAAATAAACAGCCACTCCCCAAGGTTTACCGCCCGTCCAAGCGATGAGCGAGGTGGCGATCAGCGGGGCAAGCCCTCCGGCAAATACCGATGCCAACTGGTAACCGATGGAGACGCCGCTGTAGCGCACCCGTGTGCCAAACAGTTCAGAGAGGAAAGCGGCTTGCGGACCGTACATCGCTGCGTGACCAAGCGCCAGCGCGATGACAATTGCCAGCCATGTAAAGAAGGTACTTTTCGTGTCAAGCAGCCAAAAGAAGGGGAAAGCAAACAATGCGGTAAACGCGGCTCCACCCATGTATACCGGACGTCGACCGATGCGGTCTGACAGAGCGCCAAACAGCGGCACTGCGAAAAACTCTGCAGCGGTGGCTATGGTTACGCCATTTAAGACCATGCTTTTGGACATTCCCAATTGTTCAGTCGTATAGGTCAGAACAAACACACTAAAGATATAGAAAGTTCCGTTCTCGGCAAAACGCGCCCCCATTGCCTGCAGCACCTGTTTTGGATGAGCTTTGAGCACTTCCAGGATCGGCAGTCCGGCTTCCGTTCCTGTCTCCTTTACTTTTTGGAAGGCGGGTGTTTCCATCACACGCAGGCGAATAAACAGGCCTACTCCGATGAGAACAATACTGACCAGGAAGGGGATTCGCCACCCCCATGCCAAAAATTGCTTCTCCGGCAGAGACGAAAACATGGTGAATACAGCAGTCGAGAGCAACAGCCCTCCCGGTACTCCCATCTGGGCCCAACTGCCATAAAACCCTCTTTTCCCTTTTGGTGCGTGCTCTACTGACATCAAGGCAGCACCTCCCCATTCTCCTCCTACGCCGATCCCTTGCAGCAAGCGCAAGACGATGAGCAGGATGGGTGCCCAAATGCCGATACTTTCATATGTGGGCAACAGCCCGATCAAAGCGGTGGCGATCCCCATGATCATCAGCGTTGTGATCAGCATGGACTTACGGCCGATTTTATCGCCGTAATGACCAAAAATCATGCCTCCAAACGGTCTCGCGACAAAACCGAGCGTAAAGGTGGCAAATGCTTGCAGTGTTCCAATCAGCGGATCAGACTCTGGAAAGAAGAGTTGAGGAAAAACCAGAGCCGCCGCTGTCCCATACAGAAAGAAGTCATACCACTCGATCGCCGTTCCGATGAAACTGGATAGAGCGGATTTGACGGCTTCGCTGTTTTTCTGAGCCATGTAAGTTCACTCCTGTCTTGTTCTGTTTTTATCAAATATTAACAAAATGATAATCATAGCATTGATGATACAACTCGACGATTTCCGCATGCGTCGGAATGCGCGGATTCATTCCCGGACTGCCGCTTTCCAAGGCATCAGCGGCCATTTTATCAACTGCTCGTTCAAATTCGGCTCTGTCGATGCCTTGTTGACTCATGTTGGGAATATGAAGATCCATACAGAGTTGTTTGATCAAGGAGATGACACCGTCAGCCGCTTCTGCATCGGAAAGCGTTTTCAAATCATCGGAAAATACGCGTCCAATCCTTGCCAGTCGCTCGATGCAAGCCTCTTTGCTGAACTCCAACACAGCCGGGAGCAGCATCGCATTGGAAATGCCATGAGGAACGTGAAAAATGGCTCCAATCGGGCGGGACATGCCATGAATCAGGCAAACGGAGGCATTTGAAAAAGCCATACCCGCTTGCATCGCCGCCAAAGCCATGTTTTCTCTGGCCGTAATATGATCTCCATTCTCATAGACCGTTCGGATATTCCGGCTGATCAATTGAATCGCAGACAGGGCCAACGTATCCGTGATGGGGTGGGCACGGCGGGACAGATACGCCTCAATCGCATGGCACAAGGCATCGATTCCGGTGGAAGAGGTAACATGTGGCGGTGATGTAAGGGTTAAGATGGGATCGACAATGGCCACGGCGGGGATCAAAGCGGGATGCTTGATCATCATTTTTACATCGTTTGTTGTGTTGGTGATCACAGTCACACTGGTTACTTCCGAGCCTGTACCTGCTGTCGTCGGGATGGCGATCAATGGGATCGGTCGGTGGGAAATTTCTTTGTTCACTCCGATGTAGTCACCGATATATCCACCGTTTACCGCGACGATGGAGACCGCTTTGGCAGCGTCCAGACAACTCCCACCGCCAATGGCGACGAGCAAATCGCAGTTTTCTTTTTGGAAAAGTTCCAGCGCTGCGGCGACATGCTGATCGGTAGGCTCAGAATTGACATCCGGGTAGGATAAAGAAGCAACTCCGGCCTGGTGGAGCAGTTGCTCACACCGCCTGATGTAACCGAGCTTTTCCATGACCCGGTCACTGACGATCAGTGCTTTGCTCCCTAAACTTGCGGCATGCCTCCCTGTTTGCAAGAAAGAATCGCGGCCATAAAGTACAACCGGCGGTACGCGAAATTCGTTCAAATCATATTCCTCCCCCTGCTTGGACGTGGATACAGAAAACATATGTAATGAAGTAAAGCTGGATTCATATCTGTCCCCACATTTTAACGGAAATATTCGACTATTATACTAATTCATAATATTATGCTCAGTCAAGGAGAGACATGATCAAGACGGGAGGAAACCGCCACCCGCGGTTTCCTCTTCTTCACTCCCCTCAATTCCCCCCGTCCAGATAAAACAACCCCGCATTCACCACCGACACTTCCACGCGCGGGTGGTACTGCCACACCGCCTCACGAATGCGTTGTTTCTTTTCTGCCCGGGTTTCGTCGTTGAGAAGCAGGTTGTCCGGATAGTAGAGGTCCAGCTGGTCCAGTTCCTGTTCCAATTGTTCGTAGGCTTCATGAGCCCAAGTGCGATCCTGTTCTTCGATGTGCTTTTGCAGGTGGAATTCCAGCTCGCCCACGCCTTCGGCGATACCGAAATGAGGTTGAATGACGTGCCGATTGGCGGGCAGTTTGGACGACCATTGTTTGTGTTGAAGATGTTCGTAAAACGACTTCACCACTTCTCCGCTGTGCAGATTGATGCCCAGATCGACGATCTCGTCCTTTTTCCGGTCACAGACATAGGAGACGAGAAAGTTGACCCCCAACCACGGCACGTATGGCCGGGAGAGCAACGGATGCGGGGCGGTGGTGGATGGAGATTCGAACAGCCGAACAAAACGCCCCCGTTTTTGGGCGGATTCCAACAGCAAGGCGAAGCGGGGAGAACCGAAGTTCATCAGTTCACCGCTCAGGTCGGGCGAAGCCGCTTCCGGATCGAAGATCAGCGTGAGGATGGCAGGATTTGCGGGCAGGCCCATCCGTTCCACATACATCCAGTAAAACGGACGGTTCATGATGTCCTTGTCCGCCTCCACCGACAGTTGCACTTGCAGGTGGGCCGGACTTTTTTCGATGATACTGCATTCTTGGGACATAAAGTAGCGTTCAGCGAAGTTGCGCACTTGTTGTGGATTCATGGTCTGAATCCTCCCGTTGCCGTAGTGTCCGTTCACCGGAGCGTCTGCGGGCATGATGGATGCGATCCCCGATTTGTCCGAACCGTTCGCGGATTTCCCGGTCATCTTTCGCTTCCATCACGATCTGCATCAAGTTTTGTTCCATCGAGTCTGTCATGTCCAACCGCTCCAGGATCGTTTCCAGATCACCGATCACCGACTGGAACATGTCGATTTTCTCATGCAACAGCCAGATAATATGCTCTTCGATCGTATTTTCCGTCGCGAAATTGTAAATATGAACATCGTGGGTTTGTCCCAGCCGGTGGACACGCCCGATCCGTTGTTCGACACGCATCGGGTTCCACGGCATGTCATAGTTGATGATGTGATGGCAGAACTGCAGGTTGATCCCTTCGCCGCCCGCTTCGGTGGCCACCATGACCTGGGCGCGCTTTTGAAACAGTTCCATCATCCAGTCCTTTTTGTTGCGCTGAAATCCACCGCGGTACGGGATGGCGGAAATCCCTTTCTCAGCCAGGGCACGAATGATCATCTCCTGCGTGGCGCGGTATTCGGTGAAAATGATCCATTTCTCATCGCTGTTTGACAGCATTTCCACCACTTTTTTCACCTTGGACTGTTCCTTGACGGCGCGGAGCAGGTCAATCAGGTGCTGCACTTCCGGCGAAATGGTTTCCCGCCCTTTCTCCCCCTGCTGAAACAGCTTGAACAGCGTGAGAAACACCGCGTCCCGACTGCTGCACACTTCCCGTTGCAAAACGAGCAGGGAGAGCAGGGTCTTCAGATTTCCACGTCCTTCCCGGTAACGGTCGCGCACAAAACGGGTGACCCCTTCGTACAAGTCCCGCTCCTCCGGAGAGAGCCGGATGGGCACGGTGTAGACATGCCGCCGGGTGAAGGACAGATTGCTGTCACTCCGTTTGTTGCGGATCATGACCCGATGGATTTCCTCGCGTAGTTGTTCCGGGTTTTTCGCTTTGCGTTTGCCTGCCATATGTTCGGTTTGAAACGTGGATTGACGGCCGAGGTGCCCCGGTTTGAGCAGCGTAACCAAGTTGTACAGCTCGTCCAACTGGTTTTGCACCGGCGTGGCTGTGAGTAACAGGCAATATTTCTTTTGCAACTCGTTGATGAACTGCCAGTTTTTCGTCCGGCGGTTTTTCAGTTTGTGCGCTTCATCGACGATCAGCATGTCGTAGCGGTGAGACAGTACGATGCTCCGGTGTGGGTCGCGTTTGGCGGTATCGATGGATGCGATCAGGATATCGTATTTCTCCCACATCCACTCTTTCTTTTGCGCCATCGCCGGAATCTGAAACTTCTGGTTCAACTCCCGCGTCCACTGAAGAACGAGGGAGGATGGTACCAGGATGAGGACTTTTTTGACCAATCCGCGCAACAGATACTCTTTGAGGATCAAGCCGGCTTCGATTGTTTTTCCCAAACCGACTTCATCTGCCAAAATGGCCCGTCCCCGCATTTCACCGATCACGCGGCGGGCTGTCTCGATCTGATGGGGGAGCGGTTCAAATCCGTGCAGGTGCTGAAGGCACTGCAACGCGTCAAAATGAGGAACGACTTTCGCCTGAGTGGCTTCCAATGCCAACCGGAATTGATCCCACGTGCTCCAGTCGGCGTCTTTCTCGATATGACGCAGCAAATCGACCAACCACTTGCGATCCATGCGAATGGGTAACGACACCGCGATAGCCTCCTCGTCCGCTTCCGAATGTTTGCCAGATTTTAGTATGAGCGGATAAGGAAAAAAGTATGAGCAATGTTCTCCATCATGATCGTTACAAGTGTATATGGGAAGTGAGGAACGGGAGTTGTCTTCCGGGCGATCGGTTGAGGATGCTCATTCGGAGACGGCATCGGGGGAGAGTTGGGTGATCATTTTCCGAAGAACGACTTTTTCGCTCGCGATATGGCGGCCCCCATCTCAATCTGTCCCGCCATCCGAATCAGATTGACCGAACACGATATCCTGCAACCATTGCGGAACACCGACGCGTCGGGCGTAGCGGCGGCGAATCTCCTGATATTGTTTGGTATCGGGCAGTTGGGCGAACAACTCATGGCTGGGGCCTCCCCATGCGTCATTGGTATTTACCTCCAACAGCCACCATTGCCCGTTCCCGTCCACTCCCAAATCCAGTCCCACTTCCGCAAACCGATGAACCGTGTCCAGTGACCGACAAACCCAATCGGCGATCGCTCGCCAGGAGTGGTGGGTGGTTTCTGCCAGTCCCAATGCCTGTAACACCCGTTCCGTCGGGATCACCTCGCCCCCGGTGATCCCCACATTGGAAACGATCCCTCCGCTCCCGGCCACACGCACCAAATCGCCGGCGTACACCCAATGGTTGTCGGTATCGCGTTGGAGATGAACACGGACGTCGAACGGACGGTTTTGGTAGGTGTGGAGCGGGGCGGCCTGTTGGGCGATATAGTTGTCGGATTTCGGGTGGGATGAGGAGAAAACGGGCCAAAAGCGGAGCCAATCGGGGAACATGAGCTGTTGACCCGTTTCTTGTCGGGTCCAGTGTATCTGGCTCGCCTGTTGTTCCACCAGACTGATCCGACTGCCACCAAATCCGGCGACGGGTTTGATGTAGACCCGTTCGTATCGTTGAAGCAAACGATGCAACGTGGTCTCATCCAACAGGTGAGTTTCCGGCAGATGGCAGGGGGCGTCCCGTTGTTCCGACAGTAACAGGTGCATACCCCATTTGTTGAGAAAACGCCGTTCAGGGTCCCATCCTGCCGGTTTCATTTCCCTTCTCCACGGATGTGGTGGGCGGTTTGCCGGGTGTAGGATTTGACGTCCACCGGATGGTTTTGTTCATCCACCAAAACGGTGCGGTGCTGAAACCGTTCCAAATCCGATTCGGTGTAAAAACCGACACTGAGGATGATGACGAGGTCTCCCGCTTGGAATAAATGGGCGGGTGGACCATTCACGCAGATTTCTCCGCTTCCGTAGGGGGCAGGGATGGCGTAGGTTTGCCACGTCTGGGCGGAGCGGAGACCGTTGATCTGTACCATTTCAAACGGGCAGATCGAAGCGGATTCCATCAATTGTTCGTCAATGCTGATGCTCCCGACATAATCGAGGTTGGCCTTTGTCACCTTTGCCCGGTGAATTTTTCCTTTGCACGCCATATGCAGCATGTATCATCCGTCCTTTGATGTCGATGAAATCATGGGATAATGTATGATGAAATGGAGAAAAGGTTTGGAAAATGGGCCGGAAAATCCGTTTCGCATTTTCAGTTGTTTCAAATCGTTTCGCCATTGGGAAGAGAAATGTGTATAATGGATCATGGAATACCTCATGGAAACGATTGTGTGCCGAATTTTATCGTGAAAAGTATCGATTTTGTTCGGGATTTATGGCACAATGAGAAGGAGAATTGCTGTATACGGGGCAGATCAACCCCGATAGGGGAACATTGAAGACGGATAAGGTGTTCCCGGCCATTGTTCGACAATTGCATACGACCAAGCGGTTGAAGGCGGGAGGAGAGACCATGCTTTGAGGCATGGCGCCGAAGGAGCAAACCCGTTACACAGGGTGAATCTCTCAGGCAAAAGGAGGCCCGCTGGACGCAACTCTGGAGAGCGCTCACCACGCGAGTGAGCCACCCAAGGGGCAATCCCGCTCCCCATGCGGGATGAACTCTCAGGTTTCCGGACAGAGTGGAACGCACCTGATACGGGCGATCCCTCTGTCTTTTTGTTTGAAAAGATGGAATATGTGGCAAACTGTGGTGGAAATCGTGCGGAGGTGGAGAGGTTGTCGGAATTGAAGCGTACCCCTTTATATGAAGTGTACAAAGATGAAGCGAAGCTGGTTCCCTTCGCCGGGTGGGAGATGCCTGTACAATTTGCGGGGATCAAGGCGGAGCATGAAGCGGTTCGGACGCGTGCGGGCTTGTTCGACGTCTCCCATATGGGAGAAGTGGAGATCAGTGGTCCGGATGCATTGGCGCTGGTACAGAAGCTGACGACCAACGATGCTTCCAAATTGCAGGTGGGACAGGCGCAATACTCGTTGATGTGCTACCCGGACGGCGGCACGGTGGACGACCTGCTCGTGTACAGGGGAGAAGATTCGTTCATGTTGGTCATCAACGCCGCCAATATCGACAAGGATCTGGAATGGATCGAGAAACAGGCCGAAGGGGAAGTCACGGTGCGGGATATTTCCCGGGAAACGGCCCAGTTGGCGCTGCAGGGTCCGCTTGCCGAGCAGATTCTGCAAAAGCTGACGAAAACCGATCTCTCCTCAATCGGATTCTTCCGTTTCCGGCAAGATGTCGATCTCGACGGAGCGATCGCACTCGTGTCCCGTTCGGGGTACACGGGGGAAGACGGTTTTGAAATCTACCTGAGTCCGGACGATGCGCCTTCGACATGGAAGAAAATCCTGGAAGCCGGTGCGGATGAAGGCGTGGTACCGTGCGGATTGGGTGCACGGGATACGCTGCGTCTGGAGGCGCGTCTGCCGCTGTACGGACATGAGCTGTCCGCCAGCATCACCCCGTTGGAAGCCGGTTTGGGGTTCGCCGTGAAGCTGGATAAAGGCGATTTCATCGGACGGGATGCCCTGCTCAAACAAAAAGAAGAGGGCGTGCCGCGCAAATTGGTCGGTCTGGAGATGATCGGGCGGGGGATCGCCCGGGCGCATTATCCGGTGTATGTGGGTGAGGAGGAAGTGGGTGAAGTCACTTCCGGCACGCAATCACCGACGTTGGGCAAAAACGTGGCGCTGGCATTGATCGACTCCCGGTATGCAGAGACGGGGAACCGCGTGCATGTGGATGTGCGGGGTAAACGGGTGGAAGCCGCGATTGTGCCCACACCCTTTTACAAACGACCGAAAAAATAAGAACGATCACAACAGCAGATTGTTGGCAAACGGTTGCGAGGAGCGAAGTCATCTCCCGGCCGAGCGGAGGCGGGAGAGACGGTTCGCGAAGCTTTGTCTGCAATCTACTACAGGGGGATGGAGTGGATGAAGTTTCGTTACTTGCCGATGACCGAACAAGATCGCCGGGAGATGATGGAGACACTCGGCATCGATTCGGTGGAGGAGCTATTCGCGGATATTCCCGAGTCCGTCCGTTTCCGTGGGCGGCTCAACATTCCCGAAGCGATGGCGGAACCCGATTTGGTGCGGCATATGAACCGCCTGGCGGGGAAAAACGCTTCGTTTGACCAGTATGTTTGCTTCCTGGGGGCGGGGGCGTATGAGCACCACATTCCCAGCGTGGTGAATCACGTGATCTCCCGTTCGGAATTTTACACCGCATACACCCCATACCAGCCGGAGATCAGCCAGGGGGAACTTCAAGCCATTTTTGAATTTCAGACGATGATCTGCGAGCTGACCGGGATGGAAGTGACCAACTCGTCCATGTATGACGGACCGACCGCATTGGCGGAGGCGGCGGGTGTGGCCATGGCGACCACGCGCAAACGGAAGGTGGTGGTCTCCCGTGCCGTCCACCCGGAAGCGCGCGCCATTTTGTCCACCTATGCCAAAGGCGTCGGCTTGACGGTGGAGGAAGTTCCCTGCACTGACGGCGTGACCGATCCCGCCCGGCTGGAGGAGCTGGTGGATGCCGACACGGCCGCCGTCATCGTGCAAACACCCAACTTTTTCGGCAACCTGGAAGATCTGGGAGCCATCGAGCCGATTGCCCACCGGCACAAAGGCATGCTGATCGTCAGCGCCAATCCGATCGCGCTTGGGGTGCTGAAACCACCGGGGGCATATGGGGCGGACATTGTCGTCGGCGATGCACAACCGATGGGGATCGCGGTGCAGTTCGGCGGTCCGCACTGCGGTTATTTCGCGACGACCAAAGCGTTGATGCGGCGCATCCCGGGCCGGATTGTGGGGCAAACCGTGGATGAAGAGGGCAAACGCGGTTTCGTACTCACCCTGCAGGCGCGGGAACAGCATATCCGACGTGAAAAAGCCACCTCCAACATATGTTCCAACCAGGCGCTCAATGCGTTGGCCGCCGCTGTCTACATGTCGGCGATGGGCAAACAGGGCATCCGGGAAGTGGCGCGGTTGAACATACAAAAAGCGCATTACGCCCGGCAGCGTCTCGCGCAGATACCGGGGGTGGAGCCGCTGTTCAACCGTCCCTTCTTCAACGAATTTGCGCTGAAATTGCCGAAACCGGTTGGAGAAGTAAACCGGCGACTCTTGGAGGAAGGCATTATCGGCGGTTACGATTTGAGCCGTGATTATGTCGAATTGGCGGATGCCATGCTGTTGGCGGTGACAGAGATGCGGACCAAAGAGGAGATTGACCGGTTGGCCGAGGTAATGGAGGCGATCGTGCGATGAACAAGGAAAAGGCACTGATTTTCGAGATGAGCCAACCCGGGCGGGTAGCATACAGTCTGCCTGAATCCGATGTACCGGAAATCCCGTTGGAAGAGGCGATTCCGGCAGAACTGCTTCGCGAAACCCCGGCTGAATTGCCGGAAGTGTCCGAGCTGGATCTGATCCGGCACTACACCGAGTTGTCCCGTCGCAACTACGGGGTGGACAACGGTTTTTACCCGCTCGGTTCCTGCACAATGAAATACAACCCCAAAATAAATGAAGATATGGCCCGTCTGCCCGGTTTTGCCAAGATCCATCCGTACCAGCCGGAGGAGACGGTGCAGGGTGCGTTGCAGCTGCTGTACGAACTGCAACGGGATTTGGCTGAAATCACGGGCATGGATCAGGTGACGCTTCAGCCCGCGGCAGGTGCCCAAGGTGAATGGAGCGGTCTGATGATGATCCGGGCCTACCATGAAAGCCGAGGCGAATCTCAGCGGAACAAAGTGATCGTGCCTGACTCCGCGCACGGCACCAACCCGGCCAGCGCGACGGTCGCCGGATTTGAAACGGTCACGGTGAAATCCAACGAAAAAGGGCATGTGGACGTGGAAGCCCTCAAACAAGTGGTGGGTGAAGACACGGCGGCCCTGATGCTGACCAACCCCAACACGCTGGGATTGTTTGAGGAGCAGATCAGGGAGATTGCCGACATCGTCCACGAGGCGGGCGGCCTTCTCTACTACGACGGGGCCAACGCCAACGCCATCCTCGGCATCGCCCGTCCGGGGGACATGGGCTTTGACGTGGTGCACCTCAACCTGCACAAAACATTCACCACCCCGCACGGCGGCGGAGGTCCGGGAGCGGGGCCGGTCGGCGTCAAAAAAGCCCTGATTCCGTTTTTGCCGACCCCGATTGTGGAAAAAGGGGAAAACGGCTACTACCTGAAGGATCTGCCCCAATCCATCGGGCGAGTCAAAGGATTCTACGGCAACTTCGGCATCCTGGTGCGCGCCTACACGTACATCCGCACGATGGGTCCGGACGGATTGCGTCAGGTATCCGAAAACGCGGTGCTCAACGCCAACTACGTGATGCGCCGTCTGGAGCCGTACTATGATCTGCCGTACCCGCAACACTGCAAGCATGAGTTCGTGCTTTCCGGCAAACGGCAGAAAAAACTGGGCGTGCGTACGTTGGATATCGCCAAACGGTTGTTGGACTTTGATTTCCATCCGCCGACCATCTACTTCCCGCTCATCGTGGACGAATGTCTCATGATCGAGCCGACGGAAACAGAAAGCAAGGAGACGTTGGACCGTTTCATCGAGGCGATGATCCAAATCGCGCAGGAAGCTGAAAACCAACCGGAAGTGGTGCAGGAAGCGCCCCACAACACGATTGTCAAGCGTTTGGACGAGGTGACCGCGGCACGCAAACCGATCCTGCGCTGGCAAAAAACACAGGAAGTGAAAGAATAAAAGACAGGGAACAGTTCGAGACCGGGGACAAAAAAACTGTTCGTTCTTCGTCCGTCTGCGCACGACTCCCATCAGGGGGGCGTGCGTTTTTTCTGTACAATCGGCGCAGGGGTGATCCCCAAAGGGTGAAATCTCCATTCCAATCCAAACGCGTGGACGAGATTTCCGGAGACTGCCGCGACATCGACAGGCCGGGAAAACCCCGGCCACAGGTTGACGACAACATCCACAGCCTGCGATTTTCCCCACTCGGACAAAGAGTTGAAAGGGTAACAATCACCTTTTATCGTGTGTCAAATGTTGTGATCCATTCATATAATTGCGATCCCAGTTGATGATTGCGGGTAGCGAGCGAAATCGATCTGTGTCTTCCAAAATCCAGAATCGGCAGGGCGAACAGCGGGAGATGACTGATATGTTTGGCCATCAATTCAGGGATGATCGTGATTCCCATTCCAGCCGATACAGCTCCGAGGATAAAGTCGCCAAAAGCGACCTCGCTGATGATGTTGGGCTTGTGCCCCCGCGCTTCCATTTGTTCGATTATATGCTTCCTTGTATCGCAAGGGGCTTGGTGAACGATCAGCGGTTCTTCGCACAGTTCGGCCAGCTCCACGGCTTTTCGTGAACGGAAACGATGGTGTAAAGGAAACACCGCATAGTAAGACTCCGTAAACAATTCACCACTCCACAACGATTCCCCAATATAGGATGTATCAACAAAGACTGCATCGAGTCTTCCTTCCTGCAATGATTGGATCAGTTCCCAAGACGTGTTCTGAATCATGATTGTCATGGGGCGGTCCAAAAGCCGAAGTTCCTTGATTCTGGGAGGTAAATAATAAGTGGCTACACTGGGCAGACTCCCTACAGCGATCGGAGTCGTTCGTCGGAATTGTCTTAACTCTTGGCGGATCGCGTTCAGCTCAGTGAGGACAGGAACAATTCGATTGTAAAAGCGTTCACCGGCTTCCGTCAGTTCAATGCCGGCAGACGTTCTGTAAAACAAGACGGTGTCAAGTTCGTGTTCCAGATTGCGAATATGCTTGCTTAATGCCGGTTGGGAAAGATTGTGTACTTTGGCGGCTTTGGAGAAACTTTTTTGCTTGGCGGCTTCAACAAAACTTTGCAACCACTCTATATTCATCTGTTTCACCCCGATTGATATAACCCATTGTTATAACCCTCAAAAATAGTGATTGTTCCTCTTGCCTTTACTTTCTGGTAATGTTTCAATTGTCGGAGCTCATTTGATTATAACAAATCGATTGATGGTTTGGCCCCAACACGTGGATCTTCCAACATCTTGGGTCTGCGGATGGGCATCCATCCGATATGGAATCAGGAGGGTTACCATGCAAAGAGTTTTACTTCTCGCGATCGGCATGTTCGCGCTTGGGTTTGATGCCTATGTGGTGGCCGGTCTGTTGCCGGACATTGGGGCAACGTTTAAAATAAACGCTTCACAAGCGGGACAGGCGGTTAGCGTCTTTACCTTTTGTTATGCACTGGCAGCTCCGGTTTTTGCAACATTGTTGGCTGGAAAACCAATGCGCCGGATTTTGCTGCTGGCGCTCGCCGTATTTTCTGTAGGCAACGGGATGAGTGCGCTGGCCTCCAGTTTTTCGATGCTGCTTGTGGCTCGTGCGATTGCAGGCGTCGGAGCCGGGCTTTTTTCCCCGCTGGCCGCTGCGGCTGCTGCATCTCTCGTTTCCGAACAAAAACGCGGCCGTGCTCTCGGGATGACGCTGGGTGGTATGAGTACCGGTACGGTTGTTGGAGTTCCGCTGGGATTGATTGTTGCCGAACATCTGGGTTGGGAGGGAACGCTCTGGTCCATCACTGCACTTGGCCTGCTTGCCTTGGTTGGAATTGTGATTTGGTTTCCGAACTTTCCGGCTTCAGCGCCGCCGTCACTCCGACAACGTGTGGCCATGATGACCAACGGACGGGTTTCAGCAACCGTTGGGATTACTTTATTGACCAGCATTTCGAGCTTGGGTTTGTATACGTATATTGCATCCGTCTTGTATCACTTGGCAGATATTGATTACACCACTCCATTTCTGTGGGCATGGGGGATTGGCGGCATGATCGGGAGCTTTTCCATTGGCACGCTGATTGATCGAACGGGACGTCCCAGCTTGCTTATGGCCGGTATTCTGGCCATCATGGCTTTTTCCATGTTCATCCTGCCATTGGGGCTTCCATTCCCCGTATTGGCATACCTGCCTTTCGTAATTTGGGGGGCGATGGGGTGGGCCTCGCAAGCCCCGCAACAACATGTATTGCTTCGCTTGCAACCTGATCACGGCGCAGCTGCAGTTGCGCTAAACAGTTCCGCCAATTATCTGGGAAGTGCGATCGGTTCCGCGCTCGGAGGGATTGCGATGCTGGCCGGATTGGCACCTTCCCGGCTGCCATTTGCTGCCGGCTGTGTTGCAATGGTGGCCTTCCTGGCACAATTGGTGGTCATGTCACGGGAAAAAATCAAGGAAAATCAAGGGAAAATAAAAATGGAATCATGAGCGGCGAGAAAATCTCAAGTATCATTTCCGGTACTTGAACCGTGCGGAATGTTCATTTGAATGGATTATACACCCACATTACGGCTTCCCGGTCTTTGCCGGGATTTTCTTTTTGGTCGATTTTTTTGGCTCATCCCGCCATGACTCACAGAGATTCCCCCAATACGGGGTTTTTTTGTATGATGGTAGAGAGATTGAGTAGAGAAAGGGATCGACGATGAGTAAATTGAAAGAAGCGAGAACGGCAGCAGGATTGACACAAAAAGCATTGTCGGAGAAATCGGGACTCAGTGTGAATGTCATCCGCTCACTGGAACAAGGAAAGAAAAAGTGGACCCGGGAACTGGCCGAGCAATTGGCCCCTCATCTGGGGGTGTCGGCCGATGCGCTGATGCGGTCGGGGAAAAAGGAGGACTTCTCCACATCCAAGAAAAAACAAACGAAACCATCCTCTGCGCAATCCACACCCAAGAAACGAACGAGAAAGAAAAGCAGACGAGAGACGGCCGCCACTCTGATCCGAATGGCCAAAGAATTGGTCACGATGGCGGATGGTACTTCCATCCCGGAGGCGTATCATCATGAGGTGCTGAAAATGGCGTACCGACTGAGTAACATCGGAACGGAGATGCAGGGGAAAGAAGAATGAACAGAGCCGGATGAGATGAAAGGAATTGCCAAGCCGGGGAGAAACCCCGGCTACGGTTTTGATTCATGGAGAGTGTCGTTGTTCTGTATTCCGCAGTTGATTGGTTGGTTCAAGCGTCCGTGTCTTTCGAGTTGATCGAGAAAGGCGGAATGTAACGGCCATCTGTATCCGTAAATGAATATTCTTTGGCCAAGTCGCCAACTCGCAACACTTGTCCGCTTTTTTCCATGACGTTGGGATCACTTGCCAAGGCCACGATAGCCCGTCCAATGTAAAAAGGAGATTCCGTGTTTTTCAGTTCTTCGACTTCGTGCCAATGATTCTCATCCGTTTGAAAGTGCTTCAACACTAGTTCCGTTCTCATCCAACCGGGTGAAACGGCAAGGACGGCAATCTGATCTTGCTTTAATTCAATGGACAATCCGTACGCCATGCGAATCAGTGCGTTTTTGGCCAAATCATAGTAAAAATGTCCGATATATTTGTCCCGGTCCCAAAAGGTGGTGTGAATGATGATCCCTTTTTTGTTCCGGCGCATGAGGGGGATGGCGTAATGATTCGTCACGAGTTGAGCGCGGACACCGGCGGTAAACATATGATCCCAATGTTGGAGAGGGAGTTTCCAAAATGGCATATCCTCAATCGCAAGTTCGTTCCCGCCCCAGACATTGTTGACGAGTATATCCAGCCTTCCTTGTTCCTCGCGAATTCGGTTGATCAATAACTCCGTTTCCGAGTCGTTGGTATGATCACAGCGAACGGCGATTCCCTTCCCACCGGAAGCTTCCATTTGGGAAACCGTGTCATCAATGGTCCCCGGCCGATTATGGGTGGATCTGCCTTTGACGCTTCGACCGGTGACGTAAACCGTTGCCCCCGCTTTGGCCAATTCTACAGCAATCCCACGGCCTGCTCCTCTGCTTCCACCTGTGACAAGCGCAATTTTTCCTTCCAAGGACCTCATGTTCTCACGATCCTTTCCATAAAAATATGGCGCCAACCTTCCGTTTCCGGAAGATTCAGCGCCTGGTTCCTTTCATCCCATCTGTTTCCACGCAGCGAGAAACACGCACACCCATCCGGCCAAGAAGGCGACACCGCCGATCGGCGTGATGGCGCCCAGTTTGGTCACATTGGTGAGCACCATGGCGTAGAGACTGCCGGAGAATAGCACAATCCCCGCCAGGATCAGCCAGCCCGCAGCGGTGATCAGTTCGCTGCCGCCGAAACGATCGGCCAACAGGCCGATGACGACGAGCGCCAAACCGTGTACGATATGATAGTGCGCACCGGTTCGCCAAATCTCCATCATCCGTTCCGAAACCTTGCCTTCGAGACCGTGTGCGCCGAACGCTCCCAACGCGATGCTCAAAAACATGTTCAAACTGCCCAACAACAGAAACAGACGCATGGATGATCGCTCCTATCGTCGTTTTGAGGATGTGTGGCCAACATGGCCGTCTCTTGGACTCACCAGAGAGGACCTCATATCCGTTGACCCGTGTCCCCCCTCATGTTACCACCCGTAATTCCTCCATAAACCGTTTTCGTGTGACGGTTAGTGGAAAAGTGCCCGCCTTCCGTCCGTTTATGTACAATATGGAGCAATATTCGCCTTCCCGCTCCAACGGCAGATTTTCAAAACGCAAGTGATGTTGGAACACACTGTTTTTGGCGCCAGGTATTGGTTTGGTGAGCCCTTCTGCGGTCGCCAGCGGAGAAACGAGGTGAGGCGCGTAAAAGTGAACTGCGATCAGGTTGTCCCGTGTCAGATCGATGTTTTGCAACTCAAAACCAATGGCGATGGTCTGCCAATGGGGAAAACGTTCGCAATCCAGTTGTTTCAAAGGTTGCCATACAGCGATATCCCCACTTGGTTGGGGAAGAAACCCCCAGGCGTACTGAAACCAAGTCACGGTTGCCACGTGTTGTCATCCTTCCTGTTCGATTGTCCCAACATTATTATAATTGAATTTTCATCACAGGTATGTTTTTTTGCGACTGTTTCCCAACAAGACCACATTGACAAAACTCATTTTTTAGACGTAAAATTCAAACTAGTCAAAGGGGGAAAGGGGCGGTTCAGCGGTGAAAGGAACAATGATGCAATATCCACTGACGTTGCCGCATCTGTTGGAACGGGCCGGACGCTATTACGGTTCGGTTGAGATCGTCTCCCGGTTGCCGGACAAACGCTTGCACCGTTATACGTATACCCACTTTGTTCGCAGGGCGCGTTCGCTGGCGCAGGCGCTTCAACGGGCCGGGTTGAAAAAAGGGGACCGGGTGGGTACGTTGATGTGGAATCATTACGCACATCTGGAGGCATATTTCGGCATCCCCGCCTCCGGTGGCGTGTTGCACACGATCAATCTCCGTTTGCACCCGAATGAGATCGCTTACATCATCAACCACGGCGGAGACCGTTTCCTGATCGTCGACGACGTATTGCTCCCGTTGCTGGAAAAAGTGGCGGATCGCATCCGGGTGGAGCGCGTATTTGTCGTACCGCTGACTGGTCAACCGGTCCCGCCCGGTTATGAGGATTACGAGGAGTTCATCCGAGAACCGGCTGACGATTTCACCTACCCGAATCTGGATGAAAACGACGCGTTGGGCATGTGCTACACCTCCGGCACGACGGGACGTCCCAAAGGGGTGGTGTATTCCCACCGGGCCGTGGTGTTGCATTCTTTTGCTTCGGCGATGGCGGATACATTGGCCGTTTCCGGCCGTGATGCGGTATTGCCTGTGGTGCCCATGTTTCACGTCAACGCATGGGGCCTGCCATTCACCATGACCATGGTGGGGGCCAAGCAGGTATACCCTGGACCGCATTTGGACCCTGTCAGCCTGCTCGAACTGATGCAGGAGGAACAAGTGACGTTCGCCGCCGGGGTGCCCACGATTTGGTTCGGCATTTACCGCGAGCTGGAGAAACAGCCGGGCCATTGGCGTTTGCATCCTGAATTGCGGACGGTGGTAGGCGGCGCGGCTGCTCCGGAAGTATTGTTGCGGGGGATGGACCGGCACGGCATCCATGTGGTACACGCTTGGGGAATGACGGAAACGACACCTCTCGGGACCATATCGGTGTTGAAGCCGCACCTGAGGAGCCTGCCGGAGGACGAACAATACGCATACCGGGCCAAACAGGGTATTCCCGCTCCGTTTGTGGACGTGCGGGTGGTCAACGAGCAGGGAGAGGTCCCGCCCGACGGTGTCACGATGGGTGAACTCCAAGTGAGGGGGCCGTGGATTGCGGGGGCGTATCACGATAAGCCGAATACCCGCGATTCGTTCACGGAAGACGGTTGGTTCCGCACCGGTGACGTGGCGACGATCGATGAAGAAGGGTACGTCAAAATCACCGACCGGACCAAGGACCTCATCAAATCGGGCGGAGAATGGATCAGCTCCGTCGATTTGGAAAATGCGATCATGTCGCATCCCGCCGTGGAGGAAGCGGCCGTCATCGGAATTGCGCATCCCAAGTGGCAGGAGCGGCCATTGGCGGTGGTGGTGAAAAAAGAGGAAGCGACATTGACGCTGGAGGAACTGCATGCATTTCTGGCACCGAAGTTCGCCAAATGGTGGTTGCCGGATGATGTCGTCTTCGTGGAGGAAATTCCGCGTACATCGGCGGGCAAGTTCCTCAAATCCCTGTTGCGTGAACAATTTCACAATCACTTTTTGACCAAGGGGGTAAACGCGTGATCGATTACAGTCAATATGAAGACGGGACAGCTCTCAACTGGTATGAAAGCGACCCCACCATGCGGTATTACGCCCACCGGTATCTGCCTCACCTGATGGAGTGGGGGGAGTCGCGCCTGATGGAGTTGGGGGCTTATGTGGCGGGACCGATGGAACGGCGGGCGCGTCACACCGACCGTGACGGTGCTCCCCGACTGATTCGCTATGATCGGCAGGGACGGGAGATCAATGAAGTCTGGTACAACGAAGGATATCTGGCCACGGTGGGAGACTGTTTTGAATTTGGTGTGGTGGGGTTACGGTACAGGGACGACCTGCCGCACAAAGTCCCGTTTTTCTACACCCAGTTGATGCACATCCTGATGTCCGAGGCGGAGACCGGTTTCACGTGTCCAGTCACTCTTACCATGGCAGTGGCGTTTGTATTGGAGAAGTTCGGAACGGACGAGCAGAAGCGCCGGTATCTGTCGCGCCTGGCCAGCATGGATCGGCATACGCTGGAACAGGGGGCCACGTTTTTGACGGAAATTCAGGGAGGCTCCGACGTGGGCGCGACGCAAACCCGCGCGGTACCCTGTGGCGATCACTATGAGCTGACGGGGGAGAAATGGTTTGCCAGCAACTGTGACGCGGGTGTAGCCATCACGTTGGCGAGGGTGAACGATCGGCCGGGTACCGCGGGATTGGGCCTGTTTCTGCTCCCGCGTTATTTGGACAATGGCGAAAAAAACCGCATCACCATTCGTCGGCTCAAGGACAAGCTGGGTGTGCGGGCCGTGGCCAGCGGGGAATTGATCCTTGATCGGGCGGTCGGATATCTGATCGGGGAGCCGGATCAAGGATTCAAATATATGGCGGAAGCGCTGAACATCTCCCGTATGTGCACGGCGACGGGGGCGCTCGCGATCTCCCGCCGGGCTTTTTTGGAGGCCGCCGTATACACGTCCAAACGGGAAGCATTCGGCCGGACGATCATCGAATACCCGATGGTGCGGGAAACCTTGCTGGACATTATCGCAGACATCGAGGCGGCATGGGCGATGGTGGCCCGCATGATCCAACTGTTTGATGAGTGCCACACCTATGGAAAAGGGGATGCGGAAAAACGCACACTACTCCGGCTGCTGCTGGCGATGAGCAAGTACCGTTGCAGTGAACAGGCGGTTCTTCATGCCAAACAGGCACTGGAATTGCACGGGGGAAACGGGTATATCGAGGAGTACGTCACCCCCCGTCTGTTGCGGGATGCACAAGTGAACACGGTATGGGAAGGAACTTCCAACATCATGGGTCTCGAATTGTTGAAAACGTTGGGCAAAGAGGCGCGGGCAAGAACCGGAGAGAGTGTAATCCTGCGGGAAATTCGGGAGACGTTGGACGCCGTCGTTTTGCCGGAACTGGCCGAAACCGTCGCCTGTGTGAAGGAGCAGACGGACAACGTGAAAACGGATCTGGCTGTGCTTCTCGAAGCTCCTCCCATGGTTCAAAATGCCCATGCCCGCCGTTTCATGGATAAACTGACCGATCTGTATTGTGCGGCGCGTCTGTTGGAGGAGGCGCAGTACGCCAAAAAGGAAACCGGTTCGGAACGGCTTGTCCACATTGCCCGATACTGGATCAATCGCACCTATCGCCCCTATATGTACGACATTCGCGGACAGGAAATCCCCAGCATCGATTTGTTTGATATCGCCGTGCGCTATGCGGAACAGGCCCGTACGGCAAAACAGTGAACCCGGACAACTCCGCCGACCGGATGTGTATCATCTTTGAAGATCGTACATCTTTGCGTACGACACGGCGCGTGTCTCAACTCCGCCACCCAATCAAACTCTGATTGTCGAAGAGAAGCGGAATTGGAGAAAAGAGGCGATCTCATCAGTACAACCTGACCTTCTGGTACGTATACATGAAGTATAAAGAGCGGGCGGGAAAACTCGACTCTTCAGGGTCGGGGTGAAAGCGAGCGTCGGACGCGGGAGGGCTTTGTCCCTCTCGCAAATTCGACGAAATTTGGGTTCGATCGAGTCGAGAAGTTTGAAAACCCTGAAAACCGCTGTGCGAGCAAATACCCGTGAAACAAAGTCGTTCAGGCTTGGACAAAACCATCGCAGCTGGGGTTGCCACGCCGCAGGTCCACGGCATCCCAGGGGAGTTCCTCTGGTCTTTGGCCGTATGAAGAAAGTTGCAAAGGGGATAAGGGGGTGGGAATCCATTGTTCTTCATCATATTTTTCATCCTATTTTCCGGATGCCTGCTGTTCTTCCTTCTAAAGCCGCAAACCGGGATGATTCAGGACGATAAAACCGTTTTGCAGATTCGGACATCCGCTACAAAAACAGGAGAAGAGTAGCATCATCCTCCGTTGTCTTACCGGCCAAGGACAGGCGGTTGAATGGTCTTGAAGATCGTTGTTCCCATGTTGGCAGATGCTCGTTTCTCGTCTGCTAAGAAATACTTTTGAAGTGGGTCCGCCCTTCCTCCACAGCATATGGTTTTCGTTATTTCTGAATGATGGAATACCAGTGCACGTCGCCGATCAACCGGTATATCGTATCAGCGTCACTTCAACGTTCTTCCCGTTTCGCTTTTTCCGCTTCAATTGCGGTGGATAAACTGGGTACCCGGAATAACAAAGCTCTCAGAACGAGAAGGCCCTGGCGGGCCTCTCTTATCATTTTCCGTTCTTCCTCTTTGTGCTACAGTTCTCCATCATCCGGGGGAACATCATCAGGATATCGGTTCGTTTCAACTTAAATATTCGTATTCTTTGCGATAGAATTTGTGTAATATTAATTGATTCAAGCTATTTACCATCGCCGCTTTTTGTTTCTTGAGTATTTTTTCCGGAAAGACAAATATGGAAGGTATATCTGCCGGCAGTGTGCGATTTTCTACCGGTATAGACGTTGTACGTTGTATGATGTGTTGATGTCCCGCCAAATGAAATCCCCAGTTCCCAAATGAGGGGACGGTTACATGGTATCCACGTGTCTTTAAGCCGGCACTTTCTAAGGTCAATCCAATACTCCAAAATACCGTTGGCGCATCTTCGGGCGAAAATGATTGGCAAACCATGATTCCGTCCGGAGCAAGAGATTTTGAGATCAATTGAAAGAACTCTTTGGTATACAATTGACTGAGCGCTTCATTCGACGGGTCCGGAAAGTCTGCAATGATCACATCATAGGGCTGATGCGGTTCTGTTAAAAACTTGCGGGCATCTTGCGTGTGGACGTTGACCCGTTTGTCAAAGAATGACCGTTCATTGAGTGCCACGAGTTCGGGGACCGTACGAGCAGCATGCAATACCAGAGGATCAATATCAACAAGATCAACATGCGAGGCATCGGGGTATTTGAGTACTTCACGCAGAGCCAGTCCATCGCCGCCACCCAAAATCAAAACACGTCGGTGTGAAGGGGTATATAGAAAAGCAGGATGAACGATTGCCTCATGATACAGCCTTTCATCGAGTGAACTAAACTGCAATTGTTGGTTTAAGTACATACGAATATCCTTCGCATCAATGATATGAATATTTTGATATTGACTCATCCCTTGGAACAGTACGGGATGTCTCGCGGCGAGAAGTTCTTTTAGTCCGATGTAATCATACAAATCTCCATGTTCATGCAAAGGCTGAATGGTTGTATGTTTTTCCACATCAGTGCTCTTGCTGTTCCTATTATCATGATCCGGGGGCAGTTTTGGGGAATGTTGCTCATACATCAATGGCACTCTGGCTTTTCTGTCAAAACGTGTGAGATTGTATACGACGCTGTATTTGGAAGAGAGCCCTTTTAAAATGTTCTCAACCTGTGTCACCGGATCATGATCACCGCATGTGAATATATCCAAAGCTGCAAAGTTTTCTTCAGGCCAGGTATGAATGGAAATGTGGGAAGTGGAAAGAAGAAGAATCCCTGTCAACCCTTCAGGTTCAAACTGATGGAAGTGGCTTGATATCATCACCATTCCCAGGGACTGGACCAGATCTATCAGTAAGTTTTTTATATGGTCAACATCATTCAAAATGGCTGCATCACAATCAAAAGCATCGATTATGAGATGGTGTCCAATTGTTTTCATATTGATCCCTCCGGCTTTCTCCTGCTTGAAATAAAAATGGGCTGAATCTTCCATTGCGCCCTTCGATTCACTTTGAAATAGTATACGTGAAATGACAGTCAAAAGATTGGACCATTGCCGTACAAATAGAAATAGAGTCATATGTGATGGATCATCTTCAAAATGGGATAAGAGAAAAACAACGGAAGGCATGAGCCTCGCAGGGAATGATGGTTGAATGATTCTCATATAACCAAACCGAGGGGAATGGTCGCGTTCGAGGATGATCAAGTGTGAGCGGGGAAATCCAGCCCTCAGGGGTGGGATCAAAGCGAGTCAGACGCGGGAGGGCTTCATCTCCCGCAAGTCGACATTGTTCCAATGCCTTCTGTAAGGAGACAAGGTGTACGAATCGATAGAAGGACCGTAAAACGAACAGGAGCGATTGGCAAGGTTGAGTCGGTCCACAACAGAGACCTTGATCGAAATTTGGTTGAAGGCCGACGGTTATCACTACTGCTTTTTTGAATCTACATCCAATCAACGCTTCTCCTAAGCGTTAGCGTAGGCGGAGGGAGTGTTCAAGAGCCATCTTCTATCCATAACAGATCAATGGGGATACTATCCGAAGCGGTTCGAGGATAATACGGTCCCCAAGGTCCGTTATTTGCTTCCCATGATTTCTCCCAATTCACCCGGCTGCCATCAATCATCCGTCCGAAAAATCCGGTCTGTTCCCTTTAATGTCGGAACATCAGCGGCACCGATTCCGAACATGGCGATGCGCAATTCCGCCTCAATCCGTTGCAACTGCCGGGAGATCGCCGCTGGTGTCAGATCGGTTGCGGCACGCAAGAGGGTGCGGCCGAATCCGGTCAAGTCGGCACCCAATGCGATCGCTTTGGCCGCTTCCACGCCAGTGGATAATCCGCCGCTGGCGATCAGGTAACCGTTGGGGGCTTTTTGCCTTGCCTCCCGGATGCAGTCGGCGGTGGGCAACCCCCAATCGGCGAACGCCTCCGCAGCGGCGGTCAGTATTGGATCGCGGGACCGGTGTTTTTCGACCATAATCCACGAAGTCCCGCCAGCACCCGCTACATCGACGAATTGAACCCCGGCATCGAAAAGACGTTTGGCCAAATCGCCATGAATCCCCATCCCCACTTCCTTGACACCGACCGGTACTTCCAGCGTTCGGCAAACCTCTTCGATCTTGGCCAACAGGTGGGCGAATCGGGTGTTTCCCTCCGGCTGAAACACTTCCTGCATGGCATTCAGATGCAAAACCAATGCATCAGCTTCGGTCAGTTCGATGATGCGGCGGCAGTCGTCGACATCATAGCCGTATTGGAGCTGGACTGCCCCCAGATTGGCCAGTAACGGGATGTGAGGCGCGTATTTTCGGACTTGGAAGGTACAGGCCGTCTCCGGATGTTCGATCGCCGTCCGTACGGAACCCAGACCCATCGCCCATCCATGTTTTTCGGCGGCTTGGGCAAGGTTTTTGTTGATTTGAAATGCTGCTTTCGTCCCGCCGGTCATGCTGCTGATCAACAACGGGGCTTTCATCGGTTTGCCCAAAAAAGCGGTGGAGAGAGAGATATCCTTAAAATTGATTTCAGGCAGGGCTTCATGGCGGAAACGGTATCGTTCCAGTCCGGTGGTGATGCCCCGTCCGGTCACCTCGCGGTGGAGGACGATCTCGATGTGTTCCGCTTTCCGTTTTTTTGTCGGTTTCTGGTTTTGAGACATCACAGTGATCCTTTCTTTATTACGGACTTATGCTCGATTATACCCTATTTTTGGGTCGGGAGTCTCCCGGTCTTGGTTTTCGGCTATGTACCCTGACAGTACGATGCTGAGCTGATTCCCATATGGTTGTTGATGGTGGCGAAAAGCGGTCGTCCTCTTCATCATGGTGTGTGAATCAAGCGGGAAAATCGCCAATCGCCAAATGTGATCTACCTTCATTATTGGATCAAATGTTGACGCAAAGCCTTTGCTACGGCTTCCGTCCTGTTTTTTGCCTTCAATTTCTTGAATATGGAACTGATATACTCATTGACAGTGTACTCGCTGATATGGAGTTCGGAGGCAATATGTTTGGTGCTGTAACCATCGGCGCTCAGCTGGAGGATTTGCTTTTCACGATTAGTTAAGAGGGAAGATGTTTTTTTGACCGAAAAGTTTGAATGCAGTTTGGAATGCAAGTTTCTTGATACCCGGGTCAAAAGGGAGTCAACGATTTCAATGGTGTTGTCCGACACTTCGAAAGGTCGGCCGTTCTGGTCAAGGAGTAGAACACCGGTAACACGATGGTTCTCTCCATACAAAGGGGCCACCAACAATGAAGTCAAATGGAAATATTCAATATAGTGAGTCGGAATCAGATTTTCCACTCGCTTCAGATGAACAGGCCGTTTCGCATCGAATAGCTTTGAAATCGCAGGTATATTATGTTCCGGTTCTTGAATGCGTTGAATCTCTTCCAATGGAACATTATAGGACAGAATTCCTTCGACTTTTTTGAAGAACGGATAGTACCAAAAAAGAGCGCTGCGTTGAAAACCGGCGATGTGGCATATATGTTCCACACATGAAGAAAGCGTATCTTGTATGCCCTTGGTTGACAGCAGTGTGTTGTCAAATTCCAAAATCGCTTCATACTGTTGAATCTGGTCATGAATGGTTTGGTGTATATCTTCATTGTAATACATCTTGGACAATTCCATTGCTTGACGCATCCAATGAACCAGCTGCTGGACGAAGCGTTTCGATAAGGGGGCCTTTTTACCTTTGATGACAAGGTATAATTTCTCATTGATTTTTTCTACAAATCCTTCGGTTTTTCCAGAGATGACTTGATGGACGGATAAGGTCAGATCATCGTGTTGATAAGCAGGGAACCATTCTTCCATTTCAAGGTTATAAATGGCAATATCCAAAATTCCATATCTGTGTTTACTTGATTTTGGGGTTGTGACAGCGACAAATTCCCAGTTCACATAAGGCCATATATCTTGTCCTTGCAACAGCCGGATGAGCGGAGAATAAGATCTGTTTTTCTTATTGTGTTGATATCCGAACGTCAATAGTTGATGCTGTGTGATGGAAGAGGTTACATTCATGCACAAGGCGTGAATCCATTGAAAGCAGTTATTTACATAAAGACGATTATGGTTTTGCAGGATCATCTCCATCATGATCTGTTCAAATGCCCCGATGGCAAATATTATTCGGTTAGCGTTTAATATTTTTTCCCAATCCAACAGTGACTGTTCAAATTTATTGAAAAAAAGTAGTTCGTCGGAAAGAGCGAGATCCAAGTGATCCAACATAAAGCGGAACACATCGGATAAAGATTTCTTTTCTTCGTTGTTTACGTTTATTTTGGATAATTTTATGTACCATTGGGTTAGACACTCATGGTATTCCCGATGAACAGTGTCAAGCATTTGTTCGACTTCATCGGGTTGCAACCTGGGAACGATTAGATATTTTGTCATATACATAGCCTCCCCTCTATTTTAAGGGATATTATAACCTAGTATTTTGGGAGTTGTCACAACGTTTTAAATAGAATAACATAATACAAAACCAAAGTCATACGATGACGGAGGAAAAGGTAGAGGATTGGACTTAAGTGAAAAAAGATCAATGAAAATGTACCGTTAAGCTGCACAGGCTTGGGAATGGCCGTCGATATGGATCTTTGAAAAGGCCCCGTGCCAGGAATGAATAAAGATTGGTCTTGCTGTGGCATGGAGAATGTCGTAAACATGTCTGGCGATGAAGGAAGATGTAGAAACTGCCCCTTATGTGGATCAGTGCAGATCTTTACACTTGGAAACAAATTTTTGGCCGAAAATGGGAACCGATTACAACGATGATGCGTGTTTCACTGATGTGTTGGCAGACAGCTGTCTCGTTACTTTGGAAATGGATGCCGGGTTTCCGGTGGAACGAAAATGAAAGCGGTTTCATTCAATGGCATGTCCGATTCGAAACGTTTCACGACGGCTATTCAAGAATCCACTGAAGCGATCGTTCGTATCACGGCGGCAGCCATATGCGGGTCGGATCTGCATTTTTACCTTGGTACGACTTCAGGCGTTCGGAAATGTTCTCAGAAGCCGTAATTGGACACGAGTACGTAGGGGTGGCTGAAGAACCGGGCCCGCAAGTGTTCAAACAAGACGATTCAGCTTCCGGGCAAATGCCGGTTTGATTGCGAGACTGCCCCATTGGTCGGAACTCTTCCGAAGTGTATAAACCAAATATTGAAAAAATGAGTGTGGAATGGTCTCGGGGATGCTTTGGGGAGCATATGCCGTCAGCGTTTACGTCACATGGCGGGTCATTCGCTCCAAAAGAGCTTGAATGACATACATTTTCCCGAAGTAAGGAGGAAAGGGCCTTGAGGTACCATGGGAAAAGGTTCTGGTTAAGTATGGTCGTTGCTCTGTGTCTGGTGTTTACGTTGGTACTGGGGATTTGGACCGGGGGTGTGGCGCTGGCCGTCCCGGTCGGGGGAATCGGCGGGTTTATCATCGAGGCGGATGAGATCCAAATCAGCAATTTCAAGGTGTTGCCGAAGATTGGCGAAACCAGCGAGAGGGCGGCATATCCCCAGGGAAGCGCACAGTTGGATGGGGTGATCAAGAAGCTCAAGCTTTACAAGGATCTCGATGTTCCTGGCGTAGGAAAAGTGCGGGTGTTGATGACTGCATCCAAGGACGTAAAAGCGACCGGAGTGATTCTCGATTTGAGCAGGATGCAAGCGGACGCGAATTTCAGCAAACTGAAAGTTGCAGAGAAACATAGCAGTGATTGGCAGCAAAAATTCAGTTTGTCGGCACCCAGCCTGGTGCTGAAAAAACCGTACATTCAAGGGCATTACATGTTTGCCAACAGCATCTCACTGCCGGGGCTTTCCATGAAATTGGAGATGATTTCGGCCGAGTAAAGGGGTGTCGATATGCGAAAGAGAGTGGTGGAAGAAAGGGCTTTGAGCCATTCGGAGTTCAGTTTGCGGACAGACCGCAGATTTGACGAAAAAAAGCGTCCAAAACTGGGGCTTACGCTGGTGTGCCTGTCAGGACTGACTATTTTATGGATTCCCGCCAATTTGTATTGGATCGCTTTTGTGCCGGGGAGTTTTGCCTTTGCGGGCATCCTGTTCGGCATGCTTGTGCTCAGCTGTGGTGTTTTAGGTTGGTTGATGCCCCAATATGTTCGGCTTTTAGGGGCGTTTGCGATGATATTGTCGATCCTGTCCATTATCGGAGCCCTGGGAGGGCTGATTATCGGCACATTGTTGGGAATGGTAGGCGGGTCCTTGTGCATGGCTTGGGGTCCGGCTTCCCGACCGTCAAACGATAGCGATGAGGAGAAGGGACATTTTGGGTTGGAGGGGGCTGGATCAGTCGAACAGGAAGCCGCCGCCACGTCGAATAAGTGGTTCAAGTGATAAGACGGAGGATGGAGGGAGGGAAGCGTTTGTACTCTTCTTGTGTGAGGAAGGTTCTGACCCTGTCGGTGGGTTTGTCCATTTGTTTTGTTTTCATTGGTGACAAAATGGCCTCGGCTCAAGCCAGGTCACCGGATGAGAGTCGATCGGCGATCGAGATCATCAATAGTCAGCACGAAAAGGTTTCTTTAAAGAATGAGACACCAAAGGCGGCGTTAAGCCGATCGGCCCTGGGAGAAGGGATCGTGATCCAAGCCGAGCGTATCGAGGCTCAAGGGTTGATCCCTTCATTGACGATCACGGAGAATGGCCGGTTGGCTGTTCATCTTTATGCAAAGAAGTCCAAAGTATACGATATGAAATTGGTCATCGGTAAAAAGAGCAGCCCATCCGGACAATGGGGCATGGATATTCAAGGCGCGGGTCCTGTATCGATCCAAGGCCTGGTCGTTGATGCAACCGCTCTGGGATTCAAAATCAAAGGGCCTCTCTTGCAGCTCGACAAACCGCTCCCCGCTGTGGTACTTTATGATGTCTATCTAAAGGTGGAGCAGATGAATACTGACCGTGTCAGTATGCCGCAGGTGAACCTGCAAACAAAGCAAGATGTCATCTTGTCTTCCGACAATCCTGTGATTGATATGAGCCGGTTGCCCAAGGCGAACGGGTTGGAAGCACTGACGGACACCGTCAACGATCTGTTGGCTCGTTTTTCTGGCTCCGGTTCAACGGAAGATTCGCCCGGAACCGGTTCGGAAAATCCTTCGAACCAGCCACTCCATCAACCACCTACTCAACCACCGTTACCTGAGGATGATCCCCAGCCACCGACGAAAAAGCCCCCTGTGCGCAAACCCGACCCCGATCCGCCATTGGAACCGCCGAACGATTTAACGAAACCCCCTATCTTACCTCCGAATAATGGCGGGGACGTGGTCGATAAGGGGAAATCGGTGGTGAAAAAGGTGATCGTGAAGCTGAAAAACGGGTTGGATCATGTCCTGACCGTCCTTCGGTTTGTTCAGGAGGCCCGGAAGTACGATCATACAGAGATCACGATCCAAAAGGGGGACAAAAAGGCAGACGCGAAAAATCTGTTGGAGGTTCTCGGCATGATGCTCACTCGCGGGACGGAGATCATCTTGACTGCAGAAGGAAAAGAGGCAAAGCAGGCGGTGGAAACTTTGGCTGATCTTATCAGTGGACGTGAATAAATTTCATATATTCCGTTGCGAAACTCTTGCATCAGGTTTTCCGGTTTTTCAGTATACTGAATAAATAGAGAAGCAACCGTAAAGAAACTGAAGGAAGCTGATCTCGGTTGGAGGAAAGAATCATCAAGCCGGGAGAAGAGGTATATCCACTACGAAATGATATTTTATCTCGCGAGTAGAAATAAATAGCGGGCCATTGTTTGAGTCCGGTTTCGCTCTTTCCGCAGAACGTTTTATATTACGGACACACCCGTGCGCCCCCGATTTTCCTGATGCCCGTTTTGTTGTACAATTACGTAAAATGCAACTTTTTTTGGGGTGGGATGATGATGCGTCATGATTTGGTCATGCAATTTGAGATGACCCGAGAACGATTACAACAGTTTATCAACTCAACCTCCGAAACCTTTTTTGATCAAATGCCGAAAGGGTTTAACAATACGATTCGTTGGAATGTGGGTCATATCTTGACGGTTGCAGACGCGTTGTTTGGTTTGAAGATGCTCCCTGCGGACTATCGACAGTTATTCTGGAACGGAACGAAACCTGCAGATTGGACTGGGGAAGTACCCTCTCCGGAAACGTTGGTTTCCGAGTTACAGAAACAAACGGCTCAAATCAAAGAAACATTCACCGACCGGTTAGAGGAGAAGTTGGCGAAACCGATTGATCTCAACGGTTATCAGATTGAAACGATTGGTTCCGTGTTTAGTTTCAATAACATGCATGAAGCGGTGCATCTTGGGCACATGAATGCATTGAAGCGTGCGATTGAAGGGCAAAGAGAATGACAAAACAGCCTAAAAAGGGTGCCTGATCCAGGTGGCCCTTTTTTCGTGGGAACGCATTTGGCAGGCATTTTTCATCCGGTGGTGCAAAAAGAAAATGGAATGGACCGTCTTATTCTGCTGCAGCTTCGCAAGGGCAATAAAAGTGGTTCAGCCCTTGCGACGAAAAAGATCATCTTACCGCGAATTGACTTCCTAGTTCAAAAAGTGGGCGAATTGCGGTAAAATAGACGGGCAGTTGATTTTGGATCAGTGGGGAACGAGTCATACGGGAGATGATCGTTTGGAAGCATGAAAGAAAGCGGTTTCAATATCGTTCGAGGGAGTGGCCATTCACCGCGAACGCTTGTTGGTGCCAAAGAAGAGAGGCCATCCCATTGGTCCCTGCCCGGCGGCGGGGTTGAGTGGGGCGAGTCCACCATCGTTACGCTTCATCGGGAAATGCAGAATGCAGGAAGAGTGGTGTGGAGAAGTGACAGTGGAACGATTGGGATGAATCATCGAAAAAATTTCTTCACGTTTGAGGGAGAAGCATATCACGAGATAGGGTTTTACTATCTGATGCGGCTGCCCACTGATACGCCGTTTCTGAATGAAGCGGCGCCTTTTACCGTGGAGGAAAACCATCTGTTGTTTCGTTGGGTGCCCGTTTCACAGCTCGAAAAAACGAAGTGTTTTATCCGGTTTGTTTGCGCAAAGGAATAAAAGAGTTGCGGGATGGCGTGGTCCATTTTATCGAAAGAGAAAACCAAATCATTCAACCGTGTGGAAAGGAGAGAAAACCATGAGCGTTGAAAGCCGGGTCGTGATTGTGACGGGTGGCAGCAGCGGAATCGGAAAGGGCATAGCTCGTGTCTTGTGCCAAAAAGGATATCGAGTTACGATCACCGGTCGAGATCCTGAGAAATTGGAACGGGCGAAATCGGAGATCGAAAAAAACGATGGGCAAGTGTTGACGATCCCGATGGATGTGCGAAACGTGGACCAAGTAGGGGAGATGATTCGCCGGACCAAGGAGGCATTCGGCCGCATCGACGGTTTGGTCAACAACGCGGCGGGCAATTTTTTGGTCAAGGCGGAGGAATTGTCGCTGAATGGTTGGAAAGCGGTGATTGACATCGTCTTGAACGGAACGTGGTACTGCACGCAAGCGTTGGCCAAAGAGTGGATTGCCGACGGCACTCGCGGCTCCATCGTCAATATCGTGGCTACCTATGCGTGGACCGGTGCGGCGGGGGTGGTTCATTCCGCGGCAGCCAAAGCGGGGGTACTGGCGATGAGCCGGTCGCTGGCGGTGGAGTGGGGCAGCCGTTATGGTATTCGTGTCAATTGCGTGGCACCGGGACCGATTGAAAACACAGGCGGGACGGAGAAATTGATCGCTTCCGAGCAAGCCTACCGCCACTTGCTGCAAACCATTCCGGCCAAACGGTTTGGTAAGCCCGAAGAAGTGGGGAATCTGGTGGCGTTTCTGCTTTCGCCCGAAGCGGAATACATCAACGGTGATTGTGTAACGATTGATGCCGGGTTTTGGATGACCGGCTCCCGGTTGATGTGACGATCAGTCGGGCCACCCTGTAACGTCCTGCTTGTTGAAAGGGTGGCCTCCGTTTCGGTTTGACGAGACAGCCCTGGGGGGAGATGTCAAACCGGAAACGGATTGTATGCCTGACGACATCCCGTGTTTTCGAACTGTTCTCACACTGATGGGTTCGCTTAATTTGTCTTTTTTTGTCACGTACCTTTCGTTCTTTTCGGAATCATTTTACAATTTAGTAGAAACCGCTGAAAGGAGGCATCAATCTGAAACGCTGGCGAATCGGGTTGGTCTTGATGTTTCTGTGTGGAATGGCACTTTCTCTGCCGACGACGGCGGGAGCCAAAGGAGAACACGAACGACCGCTTCATGTCGTTACGTACAATATCCAGCACGGAGACAATCACCACGGACAGCTGGATTTGGAAACCATTGCGGAGAACTTGCAGTCCAGCGGGGCGGACGTGATCACCCTGCAGGAGGTGGATCGGCACTGGTCGGAGAGAAGCAAGTTTGTGGACGAGGCGGCTTGGCTGGGGGAACGACTGGGGATGCAGGTGAGGTTTGCGCCCATTTACTCGCTCGATCCAATTCGGGAAGGGGAGCCGCGGCGGGAGTTTGGATTGGCCATATTGAGCCGCTATCCGATCGTCTCCTTTGAAAACCACGAGTTGTCCCGCATCAGTTCGCAGGAACCGGACAAAGGCGTACAAAAACTGCCTGGATTTCCGGAGGCGGTCATCAATGTCCGCGGTGTGAAGGTACATGTCTTTTCCACCCATTTGTCCTGGTTGAATCCCGACGTGCGCATGCTGGAAACAGAAGAGATGCTGGAGATCATACACCGGAGAGAAGGTCCCGTTATTTTGACCGGAGATATGAATGCAGAACCGGGATCTCCGGAGATGAAACGGTTGAGCGGTGAAATGACGGATGCCTTTGCGGTGAAAGGAAACGGTGATGGTTGGACGTATCCTGTTCCCGCGCCGGTGAAGCGGATCGACTATGTGTTTGTGTCGCCCGATGTGCGGGTGAAATCCTGTGAGGTATTGCCGGTGGAGGGTTCGGATCATTATCCTGTGTCGGCCCGTCTGTCAGTCGAAAAAAAGTGAACGAGGAGGAAGGAGCGTGGACGTTCGGCGTTCCGTGGCGTTGTGGATGATCGGGAGTTTGGTGCTGTCGCTGTTTACATTCCCCGCGTTTGCCGCACAATCAAATCGGACATCGGACTCCGTCACGCTGTTGAAACAAATGAGTTTGGAAGAAAAAGTGGGCCAGATGATGATGGTGGGGTTTTACGGCAGTGAGCCCAATGCGGACATCGCGCGACTGATTCAGGAAGCCCATGCGGGCGGCGTGATTTTGTTCGCCTACAGCCAAAACGTGGTCAATCCGGTGCAAACGGCCCACCTGACCAACGGATTGCAATCGTTGGCGCAGGAAACGCGCCTGGGCGTACCGCTCTTGATTTCCACCGACCAAGAGGGCGGCGTTGTGGCCCGCCTGACGACCGGAGCCACCGAATGGGCCGGCAATATGGCGCTGGGTGCGACGCGGAAAACGGCTTACGCCTACCAAGCGGCCAAAATGACCGGAGAAGAGCTGCGTGCCGTCGGAATCAACATGAACCTGGCCCCTGATTTGGACGTCAATGTCAACCCGGCCAACCCCGTTATCGGGGTGCGCTCCTACGGGGAAGCCCCCCAACTGGTGGCGGACATGGGAGCGGCGGCGATTCACGGATATCAAGAGAACGTGATCGCGACCGGGAAACACTTTCCCGGCCACGGGGACACCAATGTCGATTCCCATTTGGGATTGCCGGTAATCAACAAGAGCCGGGAAGATTTGGAGAAAGTGGAGCTAGTGCCGTTCAAACGGGCGATTGCCGAAGGAATCGATGCCGTCATGACGGCGCACATCCATGTCCCCGCATTGGATGACACGCCCGATCTGCCCGCCACGTTGTCCCGCCCCATCCTGACCGGCCTGTTGCGACAGGAGCTGGGCTATCAGGGGCTGATCATCACCGATTCGATGACGATGGCCGGTGTCGCCAACTATTTCGGCGGGGTGCCGAAAGCGGCGGTGAAAGCGGTACAGGCCGGAGCGGACATCATCCTGCTCACGCCGGCACTGACGACGGACGAGCAGATCGAGGTGTACCAAGCGGTACTGGAAGCCGCCCGAAAAGGGGAGATTCCCGCGGAGCAAATCGACCAATCGGTATTGCGCATCCTGAAGGTCAAAGCGAAATACGGGTTGTTTGAACATCGTTTCGTCGATCCGGCCGATATTCCCGAGCATGTCGCAACGGAGAAACACTTGCGAACCTCGATGAAAATCGCCCGGTCTTCGATCACGCTGGTCAAAAACGAAAACAATCTGCTGCCGCTTCGGTTGCAACCGGATCAGAAACTGGGGATCATCAGCCAGTTTTCCCTGATCGACCGTGTGCGACCGTATCACGCCAAGACGACGGAAATCTACCACAACCAAGTCAATCCTTCCGATGCGGATATCCAGGCGGCGGTGGAAATGGCCAAAACGCAGGATGTCCTGTTGGTCGGAACCTACAATGCGACCGCCAACCCGCAACAGGTGAAACTGGTAAAAGCACTCCAGGAATTGCACAAGCCGATGGTCGTGATCGCCTTCCGCAATCCGTACGACATCCAGGCGTTCCCGGATGTCCCCGCCTATCTCGCCGCGTACGGATTCCGCTCCGTTTCGCTCCAGGCGGCGGTGGAGACGGTGTTAGGGGACAACCAACCGAAAGGGCGGTTGCCCGTCACCATTCCGGGTTTGTACCCCTACGGTCACGGATTGCGTTATGGTGGGAAACACACGGATGCAAAATCCGAGCAACTGCCCGCAAACCAAATGGATGCCGGCAGTTCAAAGGAAGATCAACTGCAGGAGCAGGACAGCTCCAAATAAACGGAACCGGCCGACCATGCCAATGGTCGGCGAGACTGCAAACAAAGTGGTTTACTATCGTGATCTCGGGTGAGCCGTTTTCCCTCTCAATCCTCTTTCGGCAAGCTCAAAAGTCGCTCGTGGGAAAGCGGCCACCCTCTGTTTGAGGAGCGGGGCCGAATTTCCTGTCGAGCGACTCTCACTGTCGCTACGGAGCGAAGACGGGAATTCGGAGCCCGCGAACGTTGTCATCAACATGGCCGACCATGTAGTGGTCGGCCTTTGTTGGCTCACCCGGTTCTCGAAGGATATGAAATGAAGGGTGAGGCATGCATTTCGAACATGTAAACGCCCCTCTATTCCGCACCGATCCCTGTCTGGGAGCGCACGTACAGTTCGGTAAACTTCCGCTCGGCTTCCGGTTCGCGGGATAAGAGCGTGCCCAATACGGCGCCGAGCATGCCGAGCGGTACGGACAGGATCGCCGGATTTTTCAGCGGGAACAGGGCTTGATCGGGTTCCATCAGGTTGGGACTGACCAATACGAGCAGGATGGAACTGATCAATCCGGTGAGGATGCCGGTGACAGCCCCCGCAGTGTTGAAGCGCTTCCAAAAAAGACTGAACACGATGACCGGCAGGTTGGCACTGGCGGCCACGGCAAATGCCAACGCCACCAAAAAGGCGACGTTTTGTTCTTTGGCGATCAGGGCCAGGATGATCGATACCACCCCCACACCGATGGAAGCCCATTTCGCGACGCGCATTTGCTCCCGTTCCGTCGCTTGCCCGCCACGCAACACATTGGAATAGAAATCGTGGGCGAACGCTCCGGCGGCCGAGATCACCAGCCCGGCTACGACGGCCAGGATCGTTGCAAAAGCCACGGCGGAGATGAAGGCGAGGAAGAAGTTGCCGCCCAACGCTTCCGCCAGCAGGGGAGCGGCCATGTTTCCGGCCTTGTCTGCGGCCATGATCTTTTCCTGACCGACCAGCAGTGCCGCACCGAATCCGAGGAAGGTCGTCATGATATAGAAAAAACCGATGATGACCATCGCCCAAGCAACGGAAATGCGGGCTTCTTTGGCGTTGGGGACGGTATAGAAGCGAATCAGGATATGGGGCAATCCCGCCGTTCCGGCGAGCAGGGCCAATCCGAGTGAAAGGTTATCCAGCGGATTTTTGTACAGTTTGCCGGGTTCCAAAAACGATTGCCCGTATTTGGCGGACACTTGGTTGAACATCTCCACGACGCTGAAACCGAAATGGCCGAGCACCAGCAGACTGAGCAAAATGGTTCCGGTCATGAGAAGAACGGCTTTCACAATCTGCACCCACGTTGTGGCCAGCATTCCGCCGAATGCGACGTACAGGATCATCAACACGCCGATGAGAATGATGGACACTTCGTATTGCAGCCCCAGCAACAGCTTGATAATCCCGCCCGCACCGACCAATTGGGCAATCATATAAAAGGTGGAAATGGCCATCGTGGAAAGTGCGGCCGCGGATCGGACCGGTTTCGCTTTCAACCGGTACGCCAGCATGTCCGCCAAGGTGTACCGTCCGGAATTGCGCAACGGTTCGGCCACGACGATCAGCACGACGAGATAGGCCACCAGCCAACCGACCGAGTACAGAAATCCGTCAAATCCGTTTAAAGCGATCAACCCGGCAATCCCAAGAAATGAGGCGGCGCTCATATAGTCGCCGGAGATCGCGATCCCGTTTTGCCAACCGGAGATGGAGCGGCCGGCCGCGTAAAAGTCGGTGGTGGTTTGCGTCCGTTTCGAAGCCCAATACGTGATGCCCAGCGTCAACAGCACGATCACGGCGAATAAGGTGAACGCCATGGTATTCATGAGGCTTTCTCCTTCCGTTTGCAGATCATTTCCTCGATCAGGCGATCCATGCGGTTAGCGTGGCGAATGTAGAGGAAAGCCAACACCCATGCCATGAAAAACTGCGACAGGGCAAACAGATAGGCACCGTTCATCGAGCCGAAAACCGGCGTGTTGAGAAAACGGAAATACCCGGTCAATATGGGAAGCGCGAAATAGTAGAGAGAGAAAAATACGACGGAACCTATCATGAATCGTCTTTTTCGTTTCATCAATGCGCGGAACTCGGGTGAACGGGCGATTTGTTCCCAATCGGTGCGGTGTGAACCGGTTGTCATACAGGACCCTCCTTTAGCGCTTTTATTCATAAATATTCGGTTTAGTTACTATATAACAAAAATTCTTTAAATGAATCAAGAAGAAAAACCTATCAAAGAGTCTGTGTCGCTGATCCGTCAGTGAGTTGACAGAAATGGATTTCTTTCATCTCGCGGCGACCATAGGAAGTACCCTTGGGGTCTTTGCATCATGGGATGAATGAAAGCTTTGCCCGTGACCCCTTTCACGGGGATTGTCGGGGCAAGCACGAGATGTTGGCATATCATTGAGCTGTACATATCCTGCGGCAGTGGGTTTTTGTACGTTATGGCAGGAGGTTCCGGTGGTGAAGACGGGTAAAATCATGAGCGCGAGAAAGGGGAACCGGCGTACCGGTAAGAGGTACGCCGCCCATTCGGGATACATGCAGCGTTGCTGTGGAACTGCACGGGACGGGTTGATGACACACCCCTGAACCCGGGCGTTGTCCCAAGCGGAAACGGACTGCGGACGCCAACGACCCAGGAAACCCACATCTTCAGACGTGTGGCGTGTCAACAAACACACTCCCGTCCTGAAGCACCGACATCGGGCTGTGGCAAGTTGTGTCTGATCAGTTTTCACAGGGTTACATCCATTGACTGACAGCCAGCCATAAGATCCGGACTGCGAAAAACATGAGGACGGCTCCCAACAATCGATCGGACCAATGACGATACCGATGATACACCTTGCGGAAACGGGGGGAGGAGATAACAGCGGCCAGCAAGATAAACCATCCGCCTACCGCCACGATATTTTCCAAACCGTACATCCAGTAGTACCATTGCGGATCTCCCGGCCGTAAAAACTGGGAGAATATCCCCAAAAAATAGAGTGCCGCTTTCGGGTTGAGTGCATTGCACAAAAAGCCTTCCCGAAATCCTTGCCATCCGCTTTTGGTTTCGGTGATGTCTCCCTTTCCCTCCCAATCCGTTTCGGTGGCAGGACGGGAACGGATCGCCTGCGTACCCAACCATGCCAGATAAGCCGCTCCTGCCAGTTGAATCACGGTGAAAACGGCGGGTGATTGCTTCAAGATCAGTGCATATCCGCCGACGGTGTAAGCGATATGGATGGTCAGTGCCGCGGCGATCCCCAGTGCCGTGGCAATCCCGACCCGTGCTCCGCAACCCAAACTGTTGCGTGTCACGATGACAAAGTCCGGTCCGGGTGAAATCGCGCCCAGCAAACCGATGAGAAAGACTTGGAGAAACATCTCTCACACTCCCGTCATTTATCGCGGTTCATTCTTCATTATAGGGTACAGGAAGTGAACCTCCCAGGGTGTGACCCGAACATGCCGATACCGATCTCACTCCCATTACCATACAGTTTTCTTTTTTCAAACCGTGGCAGGAGATTCGAATCATAATGCAGAAGAGTACTATTGTTAAATAATTGTCGCAATTCGTCGATTTAAGATGATATGCTCCTCATTGAGAAAGGGGTCACGAATGGATACGCGGATTCACACATAGGTTGATAAAAAGTCTGTTTCTTCCAAGGGGTCTTTATCTTATGTCTTGTTACAAGTTTCACAAAAAGGAGAGGAGGCGAAAACATGCTGCACATCGTCTGTTGTGTGAAGCAGGTGCCGGACAGCAGGGAAATCCGGATCGATCCCAAGACCAACACGCTGATCCGGCAGGGCGTTCCGGCTATCGCCAATTTTTATGACATGCATGGGCTGGAAGAGGCACTGCGCATCAAGGACCAATATGGCGCCCGCATCACCGTGGTCTGCATGGGACCACCGCCGGCGGAGAAAACGCTGAAACAATGCATTTCTCTCGGGGCCGACGAGGCTGTGTTGGTGACGGATCGCCGGTTTGCCGGGGCGGATACGCTGGCCACCTCCTATGTGTTGGCCAAAGCGATTCAAAAGATCGGGGAAGAGTGGGGTCCTGTCGATCTGGTATTTTGTGGAAAGCAAACGTTGGACGGCGACACCGGGCAAGTGGGACCGGGAATCGCCTGCCGTCTGGATCTGGAGCAGTTGACGTATGTGGAAAAAGTGGTGGGCATCGATTTGGAGAAACGAACCATCACGGTTCACCGTCACCTGGAAGATGGTGTGGAAGTGGTGGAAACCAAGTTGCCGGCACTGTTGACAGCGCTTAAAGAGTTGAACAAGGTGCGCCGGGCGAGCATGCCGGGCATGCTCAGAGCCGCACGTTTCAAGCCCGTGATCTGGACGGTGGACGATTTTCCGGACATGGACAAAAAGCAAATCGGGCTGAAAGGCTCCCCCACGATCGTTGCCAAGACATGGGTACCGGAACAAAAGCCCGTCAACGGGGAAATCGTGCAAGACCAATCACCGCAGGAAGCGGCCGCATTTCTGGCCGATCGTCTGTGGTCGACGGATTTGCCCGATAAATTGGGATGGAACCAGCAGTCGGAGGAGGTGTCGGCATGACGGAAAAGAAAAAAGCGGCACAACCAAACGACATTCCGGACTGGTCCGAATACCGCGGGGTGTTGGTGGTGGTGGAGCAGCGGGACGGCGTGGCCAAAAGCGTGTCGTGGCAACTGCTGGGCATCGGTCGGAAGCTGGCGGAGAAGCTGGAGGTGGAAACCATCGCGCTGGTGATGGGCCACCGGGTGGGCCACCTGGCGGAAGAGGCGATCCATCGGGGAGCCGACAAGGTGTACATCTGTGACGATCCCGTGTTGTCTGTCTACCGAACCCGCCCCTACAGCCGCGTCTGCCTGCAATTGATCCGGGACATCAAGCCGGAGATCGTGCTGATGGGTGCCACCTACACCGGACGCGACCTGGCCGGAGCGATCGCCACCCATTTACCGACGGGACTGACGGCGGACACCACCCAGCTGGACGTGGAACCCCATCCCAGCCGGTTGTTGCTGGCCAGCCGACCCGCTTTCTCGGAGAAAATGGTGGCCACCATTTTGTGCAAGCAGTACCGCCCGCAGATGGCGACCGCACGGGCGGGCGTGTTTGAGGCTCTGCCGCGCGACCCTTCCCGTAAGGGGGAGATTATCCCGATTACTTGCGAGATGAAGGAAGAGGAAATTGCGGCACGGGTGCTGGACTTCATCCAGGATGAAAAGCGGGTCAATCTGGAAGACGCTGACGTGATCGTCGCTGGCGGCCGCGGATTGGGCGGTCCCGGACCTTTTCGCCTGCTAAAGGAGCTGGCCGACGCATTGGGCGGTGTGGTGGGTGCATCCCGGGCGGCAGTGGATGCCGGCTGGATCGGCCATGAACATCAGGTGGGGCAGACCGGACACACGGTGAGACCCAAATTGTACATTGCCGTGGGCATTTCCGGAGCGGTTCAGCATCTGGTGGGCATGCAAAACGCCGACGTGATCGTGGCCATCAACAAGGACCCTGATGCGCCTATTTTCAAGGTCGCTCATTTCGGGGTCGTGGGGGATCTGTTTCAAATCGTTCCCGCATTGACGGAGGAAGTGAAAAAGCGGAGAGGACTTCCTTTATTCAAAGCGGAAACAAACGACCCGGTCGCGGCGGGTTAACGTGAGGAGGGAGAGAATGGCCAACGAAAAATTTGACGCCATCGTCGTGGGAGCGGGTCCGGCGGGGAGTGCGGCGGCCTACACCATGGCCAAGGCGGGATTGTCCGTGGTCCTGCTTGAACGGGGGGAATTTCCGGGGGCGAAAAACTTGTTCGGTGGGGTGCTCTACCGCAAACAACTGGAGGATGTATTGCCCGATCAGTGGCACAAAGCGCCGGTGGAGCGTCATATCGTCGAACAGCGGATCTGGCTGATGGGAAAGGATTCGGCGGTTACGTTCAGCCACAGAAACGAAGCTTACAAGGAACCATACAACTGCTGGACTGCCCTTCGCGTGAAATTTGACCAGTGGTTCGCCGCTCAGGCGGAAGCGGCGGGGGCCTTGCCCATTTACGAGACGGTGGCCACTGAGCTGATCACCGAGGGGGATCGCGTGGTCGGGGTACGCACCGATCGGGAGGACGGCGATCTTTACGCGGACGTGGTGGTGATCGCCGACGGTGTCAATTCTCTGTTGGGTAAACAGTTGGGCATCCACAAGGAATGGCAGCCGGATGAGGTTTCATTGGCGGTGAAAGAGATCATCGCCCTGCCCAGGGAAAAGATCCAGGACCGTTTCAATCTGGAAGGAGATGAAGGCGTCACCATCGAGTTTATGGGCGAGACGTCGTTGGGGATGGCCGGGATGGGCTTCCTTTACACCAACAAGGATACGTTGTCGCTCGGCATCGGCGTGATGGTGAACCATCTCAAAAAGAAGAAGATCAAGCCGTACGAACTGCTGGATCATGTGAAAAAGCATCCGATGATCCGACGGCTGATCGAGGGAGGGGAAACCAAGGAGTACTCGGGACACCTGATCCCCGAGGGCGGATGGAATTCCGTTCCTCCGCTCAGCGGAAATGGTTGGTGCATCACCGGGGATGCTGCCCAGCTCGTCAACTTTGTGCACCGGGAAGGGTCAAACCTGGCCATGACATCCGGACGTATGGCGGGAGAAGCGGTGATCGAGGCCAAAAAGCGGGGGGATTTTTCGCGTGAGACGCTTCGCCTGTACGATCAGAAGGTGGCCGATTCTTTTATCCGCAAGGATTTGGTCAAGTACAAAGGTATGCACCAGATTTTGAAGGAAGAGGACCCCGAGTTGTTGTTCAACCGCCTGCCGCAGGCGGTAAACCGGGCGGCGTACGAAATGTTTTTGGTTGACGGAGTCCCCAAAGGCGAAAAGCAGAAAAAAGCCATACAATATCTCAAACAGGCAGCAGGGGGAACCTGGAATCTGCTCAAAATGGGCGTGAAGGGATGGAGGGCGATGAACGGATGAGCAGCAGCATTGCGGAGAAGTTGTTTACCATCCGGTACAAAGTGGACGATCAGTCCCATTTGATCATCAAGGATCAGCAGGTTTGCCTGACATGTGAGACCAAGGAGTGCACCCATTTTTGTCCGGCGGACGTCTATGACTGGACGGGAGAGATGACCACCGTCGCGTTTGAGAATTGCATCGAGTGCGGTACGTGCCGTATCGGTTGCCCCTATTACAACATCGAGTGGGTATATCCCAAAGGCGGCTACGGCATTACGTACAAATACGGTTGAGATCACATCATCTCCGGTTTCCGACAGGAAGCCGGTTTTTACTGACCGCTATCATCCTCCTGTATGAAACGGGGAGATGATAGCGCTTCAGGCGAGGCAAGCAGTGTGGAGCGTGACAGCGGAGAGAGTACGGAATCGATGGCATTCTCTTTCTTTGGCCTTATAAAAAGCGAGCGGAAAAACCCGGGCCTTCAGGGTTGGGATGAAAGCGAGCGTCGGACGTGGGAGGGATTCAGCTCTCGCAAGTCCGACATTGTTGCGGTCAGATTGTAAAGAAGACATGAAAAGAACGTCCCCATCGCTGCTCATGCGGATATGTGGCAGACAGAGGTGTCAATGCCGCAAGAAATATCCTGCATAGAGCGATGGGAACCGTTCCTGAACCGAAATACGGACAATCAGAATAAAACCTTTTCCAGGCTTGGACAAAGCCTTCGTGGATGGATGTGGGTTGCCACGCCGGATGAAGCGAGAAGTCCACCGGCGACCAAAGGGAGTGCTCTTGGTCTTCGGCCGTGTGGAGCAAGTCACAAAGATTGTGAATGTTGCCTGGCGGATTCTTTTCCGATATGCCAGTGATGTCCATGGTAGCCTGCTTTTTCACCACGTGCGTTCTTTTTATCTCTCTGATCCACAAGAATCATTTTGTCCGGGTCGTGCCGGTGTTGTTTGTAGAAATCAACCGCTGCCTTGATGTAATCCGAGAAATCGGGGCACGCCACGCCGGACCCCTCCAGATCGTTCAACGCATGTGTGCAGTCATATTCTGCTTTCAGGTTGAGGTAATCAATGGTCTCTTTTTCCACCATCACCCATTTGCGAAACGCGGGTATGGAAAGCAATCCGTACACAAGTGACAGGGGAAGCGTGAATGATGGTTTTTTGTCAATCAACGCTTCGCAGATCATCCGATACGCGTCCTTCGCATGGTACGGGCGCGGGTCGGTCAAATGATATACTTTGTCTTCTCCTTTTGGATGATGTGCCAAATAACAGGTTGCATCGACCACGTAATCCACGGGGACCAGATTGATCAGCGCTGTCCCCTTCCCGATATAGGGAATCGGCCAATTGGCGAACTTGTCCAAAAACCGCATGATGAAGTAGGGACCATCGAATTTTACGGTTTCGCCGGTTTTGGAATCCCCCATCACAATGCCGGGTCGAACGATCGTGGCAGGAACTTTGTCGCGGATTTTTTGCACTAGCACTTCTGCCTCAAATTTGGTTGACTCATAGAAGTTTTTGAAGGATTGACCGCAATCCAGTTCCGTTTCCAAAATTCTTCCGGATCGGGTCCCCGATACGTATGCGGTACTAAAATACACGTATCGTTGCAGTTTCGCCAATTGTAACACCCACTGGTTCACATTGTCTGTTCCAACTACGTTCACCCGATAAGCCACATCTTGAGGAACCGCCAAGTCGTAAATGGCGGCGAGGTGAAATACATGCGTTACGCTTTCCCGGAGTCTCTGCAAAGTCGGTTCATTCATCCCCAGATTTTTTAACGTGATATCGCCGGGGATGACAGTAAATTTGTCTGATGCTCCGAAATCGTTTTCCAAGAGGTGGATTTCTGTTTTCGCCTTGTTCAATTGACTGGGATGGACTAACACCTCAAATCGGGAAGCCGGGTCTTGAAGAAGTAATTTCCTGATCATTTTGGATGCAATAAAACCCGGGAATCCTGTGATGAAATACGTTTTTTGCTTCAACACCTTTCCCTCCCAAAGTGTTCTGAGCGGATATGGCCCTTCACAGAAGGGCGGTTGGTTCCAATCTGTTGGGACATGGGGAAACTTGCAAAGAGTTCAGGTGGCCGTGATCATGAAATGCATATCCGGAGCCATGATGATGGACAAGGAGGCGTAGAGGATTGGATACGTGATAACAGTAATGGCCAGCGAAATCATTCCGCCTGATCCCCGGAGCAGTCGATGTGATCGCCGATACTCCACAAGATCAGCCAGTCAACTGCTCACCGCCTACGCTAACGCTTAGAGGCGGGAGCTTGTATCTGTCCAGTAGTGCGAGCGTCTTTCGACTCCTACCTTAGAGTGACGATACATCAAGGCAGGTTGACAGCTACCCGTCCGACACAAGTCATACTTGTGCCGACACTGCACTCAGGTACTCAATTCCCTTTCTGTGCAGATTCATGGCTCCAATGCGGTCATCATT